>JBBSRZ010000012.1:0-44152 GCA_038242555.1 Flavobacteriales bacterium
TATTACCTAAGTGGTTTGCATTCTTACGCCGCTGGTGATCCGATTCCAGTGCCAATTTGGGTGTATCTTGGCATAGCATTTATGTTTGCTTTAGCAATCGCCTCTTATTTCAAATTTAAAAAGTTAAGTACCAAATAATTAAAATATAAAATCCCGAAATCTATTTTTGGGATTTTTGTTATCTATTGGTTTCTTAAATTAAATCATTTATTAATCAGTATTTTTGCTGTACCATTAAATCTGCAATTATATTTTGAGCACTTACCTTACGATCCTCGGTTTCAACTCAGCAATTCCTACGGTGAATTCTTCTCCCACAGCACAATTCCTAGAAATGGAAGAGCGCTGTTTTCTAATCGATTGTGGCGAAGGAACGCAGGTCCAATTAAGAAAAGCAAAAGTACGATTTTCTAAAATAAACCATATTTTCATTTCGCATTTGCATGGCGATCATTGTTTTGGATTGCCAGGTTTAATTGCTTCTTTCCGGCTGTTAGGGCGGGAAACTCCTTTACACGTTTATGGTCCGAAAGGAATTAAAGAATTGCTTGAAACCATTTTTAGATTAACCGAAACTCACAAAGGTTTTGAAGTCGTTTACCACGAACTTCACAGTAAGAAATCAGAAAAGATTTACGAAGACAATAAATTAGAAGTTTTCACCATTCCGCTGAATCACCGAATTTATTGCAACGGATATTTGTTCCGTGAAAAACCGAAAGAAAGACATCTTAATATGCAGGAGGTTTCGAAATATCCTGAAATCGAAACTTGCGATTACCAGAATATTAAAAACGGACAGGATTTCATTTTAAGTGATGGTTATGTTTTGAAAAATAAAGTATTAACAAACGAACCAAAAAAATCTGTTTCTTACGCTTTTTGTAGTGATACGCGTTATTTCGAACCAATATTACCATTGATTAAAGAAGTCGATTTGCTTTATCATGAAGCCACATTTTTACACGATCTAAAAAAAATGGCGGATTATACCGGACATACTACTGCTTTAGAAGCGGCGAGAATTGCCAGAAAAGCCAATGTTGGAAAACTCATCGTCGGACATTTTTCTAATCGATACCACGATCTCAATGTTTTTCTAGAAGAGGCCCGTGAAATTTTCCCTAATACCGATTTACCTGTTGCCTTGGTTCCTGTTGAAATTATATAGTTTCGAAAGTGAAAGACCTCACCCAATATTTTGACACCGAATTTTTAAAAGATTTCCTAGACGAAAAATCAGATTTATACAATAATCCTAGTTTTATTGAAAATGATCCGATTCAGATTCCGCACCGATTTACTTTAAAACAAGATATAGAAATAAGTGGCTTTCTGACAGCGACTATTTCCTGGGGAACCCGCAAATCGATTATTAATGATGCAGAGAAAATCTTGTCTTGGATGGGAAATTCACCGTATGATTTTGTTCTGAATTTTCAGGAACGAGACATGGATCTTTTTAATCATAATTCAGTTCATCGAACTTTTAATAAAGAGGATTTAAATTATTTTATCCGAAATTTGAGTCGACTTTTTAAAGAAAATGAAACGCTAGAAAATCTGTTTTTATTAGAAGGAAATGAACTTAATTTTTACCACAGTTTTCATCGTTTTAGAACAGAATTCTTTAAAGAAAATGAAATTCATCGCAGTAAAAAGCATGTGAGTTCTACATATAAAAACTCTTCCGCCAAACGCTTAATGATGTTCCTACGATGGATGGTTCGGCAAGATCGGAAAGGAGTAGATTTTGGACTTTGGAAAAATATCGATCAGAAATATTTATCAATTCCGTTGGACGTCCACACCGGTAATATTTCTCGCAAACTGAATATCATTCAGCGAAAACAGAATGATTGGAAAACAGTTGAAGAACTGGATCTGGTACTTAGAAAATTTGACGATAGCGATCCGGCAAAGTACGATTTCGCGCTTTTCGGTTTAGGAGTTGCTAAAGAACTTTAATCAATTCAAGGAAAATAAGAATGAAAGAAAAAGAAGAAGAAATCAAAGAGAAAATTGATTTTCTGGTGAAGGTGACTGATGGTGTAATGTGGTGGATCGGTTCTATTCCATCTTTAATCGCGCATTCCATTATTTTCTTGGCTGCTTTTTTACTTCCGCTTTTTGGGTTGGTTGATTTTGATAAAATGCTTTTATTTCTAACGACGGTTCTATCTTTGGAAGCGATCTATCTTGCTATTTTTATTCAAATGTCTGTAAACCGAAGCAATGAGCATATCGTTGATTTGAAAGAAGACGTTAACGAAATTCAGGAAGACATCGAAGATATTCAAGAAGACATTGAGGAAATAAGTGAAGATATTGATGACATTCAAGAGGATATTGAAGATATCGCTGAAGATGAAGATGATGAAGATCACAACGAGCGCGCCCGAAACGTCATGTTAAAAAGCAATGTTGCTACCAACAAAACCCAAATTACTTCCTTAAAAAGTAAAATTAACGAACTCGAAAATTTATTGGCAGAATTGAAGAAAGAAGTGAAGTAGACTTCAAAAAATAGATTAAAAAAACCATTTCAGTTTTGAAATGGTTTTCTGTTTTTAAGAATATTCTTTCCAAAGTTTCGTAAATCCGATAAAATCTGAAACTGATAATTCTTCCGCACGTTTATCCATAAATTCATGCGTATTTAATTCCTCGGGAATATTTAAAACCTTTAATGAATTGGATAGTTTTTTTCGTCTTTGTCCAAAACCCGCTTTTACAATTTGTTTAAAAAGAACTTCATTTCCTGTTAATCCTTCCTTTGGATTTCTGGTCAGCCGAATAACTCCCGACTTTACCTTTGGTGGTGGATTAAAGACGTTTTCATGAACGGTAAACAAATATTTAACGTCATACAACGCTTGAACTAAAACCGACAGAATTCCGTAATCTTTGGTCCTTGGAACCGCAGCAACTCTTTCTGCGACTTCTTTTTGAAACATGCCGACCATTTCGGGCACGCTTTCATAATAATCAATGATCTTAAATAAAATCTGCGACGAAATATTATAAGGGAAATTCCCAATCACAGAAACTTGATTATCAAACTCTTGCGAAATATTAAGTTTTAGAAAATCACCGATAAAATGGTTGTCTTCTAATTTTGGATAATGCGTTTTTAAATAGGCGATAGAATCGGTATCGATTTCTGCGACAAAAATTTCCGCGTCTTTTTCTAACAGATATTTAGTGAGCACGCCCATACCAGGACCTATTTCCAGAACTTGATTATGGTTTTCATAACTCAATCCGTCTACGATATTTTTGGCAATATTCTCGTCCATCAAAAAATGTTGACCGAGATGTTTTTTGGCTCTTACGCTCATTAAGAAATATAATTTTATTGGATAAAAAAAGTCTACAGTAAACACTTTATATTAAGTCGAACTTTCTTCCTCTTAAGTTTTTTTTAACAGCGATTTTCCGCCTTTCTCCGCAAATTACGGAAGTTTTTTTCTATTTTAGCAGAAATTTTTTATTAATGGCTAAGACAGTTGAAGATTTTAACAAAAGAAGACTACGCTCCAGTAATATCACAGTCGTGATCAGTATTGCGTTGGTGTTGTTTTTACTGGGCTTAATGGGATTGATCCTTATTAATGCTCAGAAATATTCTGATTATATCAAAGAACAATTGGTAGTGAATGCCTACTTTGATGAGAATTATGATGCAAAAGATTCACTGAAAACGGCCAAAATGGAAGCCGAAACGTTCAAAAAAATTCAAGTCTTGGCGCCCGTAAAACGTGCGACGTACATTACACGTGAAATGGCTGCAGAAGAAGCAAAGAAAAGCATGGGCATTGAAAGCAGCGCTCTGTTCGAGGAAAATATTTTCCCATCTTCTATTGAAGTTGCTTTGAAACCAGAATATGTAGATCCAGCCAAAATAGATGAAGCAATTAAGCAAATTCAATCTACGCCAGGAATTATCGATGTAAAAAACAACAGCACCTTGATGGTTGAAGTTTATAACAACCTCAACAATATTTTAAAATGGATTTTAGTATTTTCAGTTCTCTTCTTATTTTTAGCAATTGTTATAATTAACAATTCAATACGCTTAAAAATATTCTCCAAACGATTCATAATTAAAACAATGCAATTGGTTGGCGCGAAACGAAGATTTATATTGAAACCATTTATCATAGAAGCCGTAATTCTAGGCGTAATCGGTGCGCTGATTGGCTTAGCAGTTTTGTTCGGTGCGTGGTATTATTTCATTACTCAAATCGGAACTCCGTTTGCGCAGGACAATAATCAGTTAATTATTCTTGTGGTTGGTATTTTTATCTTGGGCGTCCTAATCACGGTCTTCAGTACAATTTTTGCAACGTGGAGATTCTTAAGGTCGAATGTTGATGATCTTTATTATTCTTAAAAATGGGTAAAAAATATAAAAACTTAGCGACGGAACCAGTCGTTAAATCGACCACGAATTCTGACAATAATCCTTTTTACTTTGGTAAAGAAAATTATAAATGGATGCTGATTGGCTTGGTATTTATCGTCGTCGGTTTTCTATTAATGATGGGTCCAGATGCCAATACTGTTGATGGTAAATATGATCCAAATGTCTGGAACGAAGGAATCTTTTCTATTCGTAGAATTCGTATAGCACCAATTTTAGTCGTCACTGGTTTCGCCATCGAAGTTTACGCTATCTTAAAACGAAATAAGGCGTAACAGATCTTCATTATCTATACACTTTGTCAAGGTTTTTCAACTTTGACAAAGTTTTTTTTAATATCAAAAATACACATGGATTTATTTAAGGCAATTATTATTGCAATTATCGAAGGACTGACCGAATTCCTTCCCGTTTCCTCCACCGCACACATGGGTTTTACCGCTGCGTTAATGGGTATGGAAGAAACAGAATTCCTCAAAATGTTTCAGGTTTCTATTCAGTTCGGTGCCATCTTAGCCGTTGTATTTGCGTACTGGAAAAAGTTTTTTGATTTCCAAAATTTAAAATTCTATTATAAATTAGGTTTTGCCGTAATTCCTGCTTTAATTTTAGGATATCTTTTTGATGATCATATCGAAGCCCTTTTAGGAAATCAAATTGCCATCTCAACCGTGTTGATTCTTGGAGGTGTGGTTTTACTATTTTCCGATTCTTGGTTCAAAAATCCAACAATTGAAGATGAAAAAGACATGTCGATTAAAAAAGCGGTAATCATTGGATTTTGGCAATGTTTAGCCATGATGCCCGGAACGAGTAGGAGTGCCGCGTCCATTATTGGAGGAATGACGCAAGGTTTGACTCGTAAAGCCGCCGCAGAATTCTCATTTTTCCTCGCAGTTCCGACCATGTTAGCAGTTACTGTCTATTCTATTTTTGTAAAAACTTGGGGCAAGACCACCGCAACTCCGATGAAAGGATACGAGATGATTTTAGCCTCAAATGATAATATTATTGCGTTTGTGGTGGGGAATATTGTAGCGTTTGTAGTCGCTTTGATTGCGATAAAATCATTCATTGGTTTGCTCAATAAATACGGATTTAAACCTTGGGGTTGGTACCGAATTATTGTGGGAATCTTCTTGTTAATTTATTTCACGCAGTTTCAATAGATTTTTTTTTAGGGCAGCAAATTCCGTCTTCCACTCCCAATCTTTTTTTCGTCGTTCCTCCTTAAAAAAGGATTTCCGTTCAAGCCGGGCTGCAAACCAAAATTTCTTACCAATTTAGTTTTTAAAATGACCGAAACCGATTTCTTAGAAGGCCAAATCATCTTACTCGACAAACCTTTGGATTGGACGAGTTTTCAAGCGGTGAATAAACTTAAATTTAAACTCAAAAGAGAATTTGATCTGCCAAAGAAATTTAAGATCGGACATGCCGGAACATTAGATCCTAGAGCCACAGGATTATTAATTATCTGCACCGGAAAATTCACCAAGATCATTCCGGAAATTCAGGATGCGCCCAAAGAATATTTCACCGAAATAAAAATCGGCGTGCAAACAGAATCGTATGATACCGAAAAACCCGAGATTCTTCAGCAGGATGTTTCAAAAATTACGGATGAACAGATTAAAGAAACTTTAGAAAAATTCATCGGTGAAATCGATCAGAAACCGCCTATTTTTTCCGCTATTAAAATTGAAGGAAATCGCGCTTACGATTTAGCCAGAAAAGGTCAGGAAGTCGAAATGAAATCGCGTAAAACAACTATTAATTATATATCAGATATTGAGATCGATTTACCGTTCGTTCGATTTACCGTTGGCTGTTCCAAAGGAACGTACATCCGCAGTTTAGCGCACGATATCGGGCAGGATTTAGGAGTTGGCGCTTACTTAACGAATCTTCGTCGAACTAAAATAGGTAATTACAGCATTGAAAATGCAAGAACAGAATATTTAGAAAACGAATATCGTTTTGAAAACTTCAATAAATAATTAGAGTGTTGCGCACCATTTGCGAAGGAAATCTTAATAGCCTTAACATCTTAATGGTAATTTGTATTTGTGCATTTGGTGAAACCATTGGTACGATTTCCGTTTAACGAAAGTTTATAAAAGCCAAATTTTAATAAATGAAAAAATTTTTTCTACTGTTTTTATTAGTATCCATTTTTGGATTTAGTCAAGCTGAGAAACGACCAATTCAAGGTTTTTATTTCAGTCCAGAAGTCAGTGTGGGTTTGAACTTATCGAATATCGTCGAAAGTAATCGTGACAAAAAAAGCAATCCTTACGATGAATATAAAAATTATCCTAACGATTTCTCTTACGGAATTTCTGCCGTGGCAGGATTTAATTTTATTCCGAATGTGTCTTTAGGAGGAGGAATAAAATACACGTATACTGCCGATAATTTTCATATTTTGTATGGAATTATACAACCAAAAATTCTTTTCAATGTTGACGATGGTGAACCTGTTTTTATTGATTTAACGTACGGCTTTCAATTCAATAAATCGGTTGTTAATAATGCAGACTTGTACGGAATAAAAGTGGGAAAACTTGTTTCGCATAGTAAACGACTAAGTCATCAAGGCGGCTTTTATTTTGAAGGTCAACAATTGGGAAATACCGGAGTTACCTTTGTGGGGATATTTTACGGACTGACGATCTTCAGCAACAAAAACTATAATGAGTATGGAAAAAACTAGAATAAATAAATACCTGTCAGAAGTTGGATTTTGTTCCCGCCGTGAGGCCGACCGAATGTTGGAGCAAGGCAGAATTACTATCAATGGACTGGTTCCTGAAATGGGCACGAAAGTATCAGATGATGATGAAATCTTTGTAGATGGAGTTACGATCAAAAAGAGCGAAGAAACCCCAATTTATATCGCTTTAAATAAACCGGTAGGCATTGTTTGTACAACTGATACGAAAAGAGAAAGAGATAATATCATCGAATTCGTGAACCACCCGAAAAGGGTTTTCCCAATCGGCAGGCTCGATAAACCAAGTGAAGGATTAATTCTACTGACTAATGATGGTGATATTGTAAATAAAATTCTACGTTCCAGAAACAACCACGGTAAAGAATATATTGTACGAGTGGACAGACTGATCACTCCAAAATTCCTAATGCAAATGCGTGGCGGAATTCCAATCTTGGATACGGTGACGAACAAATGTGAAGTGGAACAGATCGATAATTTAACATTTCGAATTGTTTTGACGCAAGGTCTAAATCGTCAGATTCGCCGCATGTGTGAATTTTGTGGCTACGAAGTAAAAAAATTAAAACGAATCCGAGTTTTAAATATTAAACTCGATCTTCCAATCGGAAAGTGGCGCGATTTGACTGAGGCAGAAATTACAGAGTTGAAATCTATAGTTGCCGATTCTGATAAGACGGTTGATTAATATTTTTCCTTTAAATAAAGATATGCCGTTAGGTATTTATTTAATCTTTTCATATCTCTTTCCGTGAGCGTAGTTGTGAATCTTCTTAAATCCATGTTGTCCTGTAAATCATTTAATTTAACCGCGACAGCTAATTTCGATTTTTCCGTTTGGTGAATGAAGTCCGTGTAATCCATATCTGCTGAAAGTTTGGTAATGCACTTAACAGCGAAAATAACTTCTTCCGAAAATCCTTCGTCGACTAAGGTTTCGTAGGTTATTTCTGCACAATCTTCAATCACGTCATGTAAGACACCCACGATTTTTTCGTCGTATGTTTTTCCGGCGTTCATCACGCGCATTACATGACCGATATACGGTGTTCCAAATTTATCGGTCTGCCCTTTATGGGCTTTCTGAGCCAACTTAATTGCTTTATTAAGTAAATCTGCTTTTGTCATATTATAATTTTTTATTTGTGCTTAATCAAAAAATTAAGTTACAAAAGAAAAGTGATTTTTGAAAAAGTAAATTCCGTAATTTTAATTGAGATATGAAACAGGATGCAAGTCGACGACTACAAAATTTGTTCGAAACTTATTAAAGTATTTATTCTTCAATGGCAACCAGATATTCTGGATCTTTAATAATATTAACATCGATCACCGCTTCTGCATTATCTAATAATCTGATGCAGTCTGAACTGAGGTTTTGAAGGCGAACGGTTTTTCCTGCCTCATTATATTTTCTGGTAATATTGTTTAATGTTTCTATTGCGGACATATCTGCTACCCGTGATTCTTTGAAGTTGATGATGATTTGTTCAGGATCATTTTCAATAGTAAATTTCTCCGAAAAAGTCATCACCGATCCGAAAAATAATGGTCCATATATTTCGTAATGTTTGACTCCAGTTTCATCCACATAAGTTCTGGCACGAATTCTCTTGGCGCTTTCCCAGGCAAATACTAAGGCAGAAATAATAACACCGATAAGCACTGCCAACGCTAAATTGTGTAAAACGACCGTAATGACAGCCACGAGAATTCCAACAAAAATATCGTGCTTCGGCATTTTTTTAATAATTTTAAAACTGGCCCATTCAAAAGTACCAAGCGCCACCATGATCATAACGCCAACTAAGGCTGCCATCGGCAATTGACCAATGATCGGTGCACCAAAAAGAATAATTAATAAGATAGTGATCGCGGCAATAATTCCAGAAAGTCTTGCTCGTGAACCTGCCGACAGATTAACAAGCGTCTGCGCAATCATAGGACAGCCACCCATTCCGAAAAAGAATCCATTAGCAATATTAGAAGTTCCCTGCGCGATACATTCTCGGTTTCCATTTCCTTTGGTGCCCGTCATTTCATCCACAAGATTTAAGGTTAAAAGTCCTTCGGTCAGTCCCACAGCAGCGAAGATCAAAGAGTAGGGAAGTATGATTTTAAACGCTTCTAACGTAAAGGGAATGTTGGGAATATGAAACGGAGGAAAGCCGCCTTCCACCGAGGCGATATCTTGAACTATTTTTGTGTTAATTCCGAAACCCAAAACCAATGCAAATACCACTACAATTGCTACCAGCGATGCAGGAACCTTTTTTGTAATCTTGGGAAACAAGACGACGATTGCTACGGTTAAAGCAACTAAACCTGACATAATTAACATTGGTTCTCCTTGCAACCAAGATAATGTTCCGTTCGTCATCACTTTAAACTGATCCAGTTGAGACATGAAAATAATTACAGCTAATCCATTTACAAAACCATACATCACCGGCTGTGGAACCAGTCGAATAAATTTACTGAATTTAAAAAGTCCGATCAAGATTTGAATCACGCCCGCCAAAGCAACAGCAGCAAAAACGTATTCTAATCCATTGGATCTCATCAAAGCGATTAAAACTACAACGGTAGCACCCGCTCCACCAGAAACCATTCCGGGTCTTCCGCCAAAAACTGCCGTAATCAGTCCTGCAATAAAAGCCGCATACAAACCAACCAGTGGTGGAAAACCTGCCAAAATAGCAAATGAAAGAGATTCCGGAATCATCGTCATCGCAACCGTTAATCCTGCTAAAATTTCATTTCTGTAATTTACTTTTTGGGAGAAATCGAATAGATTGAGTACTGCGTTCATTAATTTTATGAAATATTTTTCGATATTTTAAAATGCTTTAAATCAACAAATTACTTGTTAATTTTGTTCGGAGAATCAGCAAATTAAAATGTAATCGTCTTTTTACTTTTTTGGAGGTTGCAAAAATAGAAAAATAAAAACCAACTTTAGAAAAGTTGTCTTTTATCGGAATTTTGATTTTACCAGTGAAAAAAATTGGAGATTGCCATTTATCTACCATTTAACAAATTCTGATATTTCGTCTGCATGAGTCCTATACTGTTTTTTGGAAAGATTAGTTTTTTTTAAAATCAGATTTCAATGATGTGCGTATTTTTTTCATGGTCGTGAACTTTATATTAATCGAGGATTCGCTTTAAATTATGATAATTGCTTTAATTAAATTTAGTACCAATCGGTTATCAATTCGCGTCATAATTTTTTACAGAATAGAATTATATTTGTAATCCATTTAAGACTAAGCAACTAATTAACTTAGATCTCCAAAATAAAATATTTTATGAATAAAAATTTTCGGTTTGTTCATTATACAAAAGAAGAGCATAGTCAAGAACTGCTCGATGAAAAGAAGCAAATGGTTTTTTCATTATTAATAGAAAGAGAAAAAGAAATCGCTTTTAATCCTGAAATTATTGTTGATTATCCGGATGCCGAAATTTTTATTAGCAATCCTCTTGATTATATAAAAAAGGTTATAAAAGAAATTAAATCTGATAATATATCCGTAGTGATTTTGACTACCTATGGCAAACAACTCTATGAAACTTTAACTTCGTCAGGGTATAATTATGAAGAAATACATTTAAACGCTGGTCCCGATGACACTTGTGTATTCCGAAAAGACATAGAAAATCAAGATAAAACTTTGTATATCGAATTGGTTAATGAAAGTGATGCTAAAATACGTCCAACATCTGTCATTCACATAATAGATGAAATCGGAGTTTTTTGCGGTGGAATTTGTAGTTCTGTATCTGACGATAAGGGAGAAAACAACGTCTATTTATCGACAATGGCTGTAGCAAAAGGATGTTATAACGGAGCAGGAACCGATCTACTCAATTATGCGATGAACTATTGGTCTGAAAACTCGATTTCTAAAATAAACTTAGGAACGCAAACCGCGGAAGGATTTTATAAAAAGAACGGATTCTATACCACTAAAAAGGTTTTAGATAATCTTAGAATCCGTACTGATTCTTCTGGTAGTAAAGTTTTTGAAAACCTGGTAATGGTGGAATATAAAATAAATAAAAATTAATTTATTGACTAATTTTTATTTAAATAATTACATAGAACCACTGCTTGATTTAATTCTACATTTTTTGCTGAGTAAATAAGAGTCAGTTGCTGGTTCTTCGCAATCGCTCTTAATCTTTCAACTTCTTCAAGTTGCAAATCCAATTCTACTTGATAACGATGTGTAAACTCTGCGAACTGCTCTTCTTTATGATCGAACCATTTTCTAAACTCTGTGGAGGGAGCAATATCTTTGAGCCACTCATCTAATTGTGCTTCTTCTTTTGAAACACCACGAGGCCACAGACGATCCACCAAAATTCTGTAACCATCTTCTGGCGAAACCTCTTCGTAGATTCTTTTGATTATAATCAGATTCATGATATTATAGCAATTTTATATATAGGACGTCAAATTGTTTCGAACTGTTAATACTAAACAACATAAATTATTTCCAGCCCCATTTTTTAAAAGTGGCGTGGTCTTCTTTATTTTTCATGAAATTAATATACTGTTCAGCCAATTCCTTTTTTTTTCGAAATGGTCGTTATGGCGGTTGGTGTTCCGCAATACACATTGATAGAATTAGGGATTTTCACGATCTGCGTCACATCTGCTAAACGGTAATGCCAAGATTTCAAAATCGCTGCACCTCTTTTGTAAAATTCTGTTTGTCTACTTTTATCTATTAAATCAGGATGGCTCATTGAAAAAGAAGTTAACATTTACATTAATGCAAAAGTAAAACAGAATATTACTTTTTGTAAGTGATCAACGGACTATTTCTGATCCCAAAATTTCAAAAGCGCTTCAGCGGTCGGTCCGGCTGATAATGGATTTTGACCGGTGATTAATAAACCGTCAGTTTCGACATGCGATAGAAAGGGTAGAAGGGCCGTACGATAATCTGCACCTGATTCTTTAAGGCGATCTTGTAGTTGATAAGGAATCTTGTCCGCTCTCATTGCTAATTTTTCTTCCGCATTAGAAAATCCGGTCACGTGCTTTCCTTCCAATATAGAAGGATCTAATTCTGCTGCTTTTAATAATGCTGCTGGTCCGTGACAAACTGCGGCGACGGGCTTCCCACTTTTTAAGAAATCCAAAATTAGTTGTCCGCTCAATTCGTTAGTGGCCAGATCAAACATGGGCCCATGACCACCCGGGAAAAACACGCCGTCAAAATCATTTGCAGATATTTCTTCTAATTTGTGAGTAGAATTCAGAACAGCGTTCGCATTGTCATCTTCTTGAAATCTTCTATTAGATCCAGTAACATTTTCTGTCAGCGCACTCATCGGGTCAATCGGCGGCTGTCCTCCTTTTGGGCTGGACAAAGTTACCTCGTGCCCTTGGTCAACAAATTCATAATAGGGATCCGTAAACTCACCAATCCAGAGACCAATTTTATCTTGCGTGTTTTCTAAATCTTCATGCGAAGTCAGGATCATTAGTATCTTTTTCATATTACAATTTTTAGGGATTTTTGATAACTGTTTTTTTCAATTATACTATTAAAGTGAATTATAAACTGCGGTAATAATAATGCCAAATTGAATTAATTTGAAATAAACAGGTGGTAAATGAGACGATCATTATTAAATTAAATAGATTCTATTAATTAAAAATAATAATTCTAATTAAAATAATATTTGTTGCACTATATGAATCAACAAGTCATTAGTTTTACATATTTGCATTTATTTAGGTGTATTTACGATAAAATCATCATAAAATCATTACTAGGGCGATACCGATAAAATTAAAGCGCAAATTTCTATTAAAATAGTATTTATAGTTGATTATGTATTAAGATAATGTACTATCTTTGAGGTGTTGAAGTAATTCCATTTCAGCGTAAAATTTTAAATTATGAAAAAACTTTTACTCATCGTGGCTTCAGTTGCCACCATGTGCTTAGGGCAAATGAACGCACAAGCGCCGACCCTAGGGTCTGTAGCGAAATTCGCGTTGTTTTCAAATAATGGTGCAGTTACCAATACAGGAACGTCAATCATTACTGGTGATGTTGGAGCCAATATTGGTGCTGTTACTAATTTTGGAAATGTAAACGGTGTAATGCACGATGCTGATGGCGCAGCAGCGGCCTCAGCTCTTATCGCATATCAACTACTAAATTCTGCGGTTTCAAATAAATCTGCAGCTCCACTGTTAGGAAATGGTCAGACGTTGACAGCAGGCACTTATAAAATTGGTTCAGCTGCTTCTCTTGATGGTGCACTAACTCTTGATGGTAATGGAAATTCCAATTCTGTTTTTATCTTTCAAATAGGAGGTGCATTTTCTTCTGCAGCGAATTCGAAGGTTGTCCTAACTAATGGAGCTTTAGCGTGTAATGTCTTTTGGAAAGTTGAAGGTCTTGTAGATCTCGCAACGAATACCGAAATGAAAGGAACAATTATCGCTAACAATGCGGCCATCATTTTAAATACGGGTGTTTCATTAGAAGGTCGTGCGATCTCAACCACAGGTGCAATTACTGTATCTGGTGTTACAATTGCGACGCCTTTAGGATGTGGAACTGCAGTCTTGACCGGACCAGCAGCACCAGAACTTAAATCTGTTGCTTGTTATACCATATTCTCAGGAAACGGCGCTGTTACTAACGCAGGTATATCAAAGATCAAAGGTGATGTCGGAACTAATGTTGGTTTGACAACTGGATTCCAAGCGGAAAACGTTACAGGTACAATTCATGCTAATCCTGATACTTCTACAGCAGAAACTGCTGTTGATTTAAATAATGTTTATACTTATTTAAATACTTTACCAAAAGATATCGAGTTGCTTCATCCAGCATCTTTTGGGAATGATCTAGTATTAACTCCGCATACTTATTTAATGAATGCTGCGACGGTTCTTACTAATAAAGTATATCTAAACGCTCAAGGAAATGCTGATGCAGTTTTTGTTATTAAAATTAACGGAGCCTTATCAACAAGTACTTATGCTGAAGTTGTATTGCAAAATGGTGCAAAAGCCAAGAATGTTTTCTGGAAAGTAGATGGTGCTATTAACATAAACGATTTCTCTGATTTCAAAGGAACTGTTATTGGGAACAATGGTGCTGTAATCATTAATACTGGTGTAAAGATTGAAGGTCGAGTTCTCAGCACAAGTGGCGGAATCTCTACTTCCGAAATCAAAGCCGAAATGACAGAAGGATGTAAAACTTTAAGTACAGGTTCTGTGGTTAAAGGAAAGCAAACTGCTAACCTATACCCAAATCCGTTTTCATCTGTTTTGAATATTACAATGGATGACTTAGATGGTGGATCAACTCTTACTATCTTTAATACTGTTGGTTCGAAAGTATTTGAATCAACGTTAAGTAATAAGACTTCTGCTTTGCCAATGAGACTTCCTGCTGGGATGTATTTTTATCAAATTACTGGTAAGAATGGAGCCAAGCAAAGTGGCAAAATAATCTCTAAACCATAATTAAATTTTTTTCATTATTAAAGCCCTACCGTCTGGTGGGGCTTTTTTTATATCTATTTAACAGGAATTTTATTTCTCTACAAATGATCTAGATTTCTTTATTAATGAACTAGTCCATGATCTTCAAACCTGCTTTAGCAATACGAACATCTTCACTGCCGTGTGCGCCGCCAACACCAATTCCACCAACAACTTTTCCATTGATAACAATAGGAATTCCACCATCCATCGCTAAAATATTTTCATCTAAATAGCGAATATCTTCAGGAATTATACCTTCTTTGATTCCTTTTGCGATCTCTGCCGTTTCTCTTTTCTGGGAACAAGCAGTAAATGCTTTTTTATAACTTGCACGAATCGTATGAACACCAGCATTATGATGTCTAAGCACCGCCAACGTTTGTCCTGACTGATCAACAATTGTAATTGTTACAAAAAGTCCATCTTTTTCTGCCTGGTCAGAAGCCGCTTTAATTATTTGGGCTGCCATTTTTCCGGTTAGAGTTGGTTCCATTGTTACGTTTTTTTGAGCATTTGTCATAAGTGATAAGTTGATAATTAATAGTAATAATAAATTCTTCATTGGTGTTAAATTTCTAAATTTTGAATTGCGATTTGCTATTTATAACAAAGTTAGAAGGATTTTTGAGATTAATTATTAACCTTCAAAAGTTAAACTTTAATTAAAGCCATCTTCTTGTCACTTGGAATCCTGATAATATGCGTAATTTAAAACCTGAAGATTTTCTTCTTCACTAAATCCTTCAAAATTAGATCCTAATGAATGACATTCACGACCTTCGGAAATACCTGCACCAAAATCCGGAACTTTCTGGTTTAGAAGTGGAAACTTCAAAAACAATTGCTGCTTTTTTAAAAAATTATCATCCAGATGAATTGCTGGAAAGATTAGGAAATGGAACCGGAATTATCGCCGTTTATAATCCCAAGAAAGAAGTGAAAGAATCCATAATGTTTCGTTGTGAATTAGACGCTTTACCGATTCAAGAAATTAATGCTTTTGACCACAAATCTTCGGTAAATGAGGTTTCTCATAAATGCGGTCACGACGGTCACATGGCGATTATGTGTGCTTTAGCGAAGAAGTTAAGCCTAAAGAAAATGCAACACACCAAAATCATTTTGCTCTATCAACCTGCAGAAGAGAATGGAGAAGGAGCAATTGCTATTTATAATGATCCGCGGTTTAAAGCATTAAATCCTGACAAAGTTTTTGCACTGCACAATCTTCCTGGCTACGACCATCATGACATTGTGGTCAAAGATCACACTTTCACCTGTGCAGTAAATTCAATTATCATTAAACTTCACGGACGAACCGCACATGCTGGTGAACCTGAAAATGGCGATAATCCAGCCTTAGCGATTGCAGAAATTATTACTGAATTCAATAAAAAAATTCAACCTGATGCGACCAAGGAAAAGTTCACAGTTTTAACGCCGATTTATTTAACGATGGGAACCGAGGATTACGGAATTTCCGCTGGTTATGGTGAAGTTCATTACACATTCCGTCGCGCGGAAAACGCGGAGATGAAGGAGTTGGAAGAAGAGTTAGAAGTAATTGCTACTAGTGCCGCAGAAAAATATAAATTGAAACCGGAAATAACTTGGACCCAAAGATTCAGCGCAAATGAAAATGATCCTGAAACAGTTGATATTGTGCGGGGAGCAGCGAACAATCTCCAATTTAATTTAAAAGAAAGAGAAGTACCTTTCCAGTGGGGAGAGGATTTCGGTATTTTCACGGAACATTTTAAAGGAGCGATGTTTGGTTTAGGAAGCGGAAAAGACACTCCTAATCTGCATAACCCTGATTATGACTGGCCAGACGAAATTACAGAAACTGGGGCTGAAATATTTTATAAAATAAGTGAACTGATAGATGCACAATAACTCATATTTGGAACTCGATCCAAAGGCATATAAAACAAATATTGAATTTTTACGAAAGCACTTTCACAAAGACGTTCTTATTTCGTCGGTGGTTAAAGGAAATGCCTACGGACATTCAATCGAAACTTTTGTACAAATTGCGCTAGATGAAAAAGTTCGTCACTTCTCCGTTTTCGACAGTCATGAGGCACGTCGGGTGAAAGCCGTGGTTGGCCATAAAGCGACCGTAATGATTATGGGTTGGCTTGATACGCATGAAGATCTCGACTGGATCATTGAAAATGATATTGAATTTTTCGTATTTGAAAAGCACCGGTTGACTGAGGCTTTACGGGTCGCTAAAAAGTTAAATAAAAAAGCCATCGTTCATATTGAAATCGAAACAGGCATGAATCGAACTGGATTTAATTCTTCCGAATTAAAATGGGTTCAGGAATTTTTATTGAAGCATTCCGATTTTATCGATTTTAAAGGACTTTGTACTCATTTCGCGGGTGCAGAAAGTATTACTAATTATTTTCGAATCAGAAAGCAAATCGATCGGTACGATGAAATTTACCAGCAGTTTTTTGTTAAAGGGTTGAAACCAAAACAAAAACATACCGCCTGTTCTGCGGCTGCCATGATGTATCCAGAAACGCAGATGGATATGGTCCGAATTGGTATTATGCAATATGGTTTCTGGTCGAGCCCAGAAGTACTGGTTAATTTTTATAATACCAAACGGAAGAACGACAATCCTTTAAAACGCGTCATCAGTTGGAAAAGCGAAGTGATGAGTGTAAAGAAAGTTAAACGCGGCGAATTTGTAGGTTATGGTACGAGTTTTATGGCCGATGCGAATATGAAAATTGCCTGCGTCCCCATTGGATATTCTCATGGTTACGGACGCAGTCTGAGCAATGTCGGTCGGGTATTGATCAATAATGAACGTTGTGTGGTGATCGGAAGCGTTAATATGAACATGATGATCATCGATGTTACCCTTCTAGAACACATTAAGCGAGGCGATGAGGTTATTTTAATCGGCAATCAAGGAGATAAACAATTGTCGGTTTCTTCTTTCAGCGAATACAGCAACGTTTTGAATTATGAATTGCTGACGAGGATTTCTCCAGACATCCCGAGAGTTATTAAAGAGTAAAATTCTAAGAACTTTAAAAATTAGAAATCGATATTAAAATAAGAAATCCAAGTATATTAAAACTTGGATTTTTTTAATAGTTTGAACTGCATCAAGAATGAAACGAAAGATTCTTCAGCAAAAAAATAGAGCGGATATAATAGACGTTGATCACCTCTTATATATCCACTCCCGTAAAAAGTAAAACTAAAAATTTCGTATTAGAAACACTATGAATTTCTCTTCCACCTAAACTTCTGTTTCACAACTTACTATTATTGTCTTTCCTCCACAGAAATAGGGTAAGATTTTGCTCTTAATTGTAGCATTGGATCAGCGATTTCAATACCTTCAGGAATATTTCCGGGATTTACTGCAAAACTTTTATCTTCTTCTTTTGTATTTTTTGATAATTTAGTAACGGTAATTTCGCCTAGTAAAACGCGCTGTCGTGAATCTGGCCAGGCGATCGAAGGATCTTCTATTTTATCACCTTCCTCGGCGATCTGCGCATACAATTTAAATTTAATAGAACCTTGCTTTATTCTTTCTTTAATTTCAGTGAAAAGATATTCGGAACTTTCTTCTTTGGCTTCTTCAGTGCTGAGAAATTGCTCACCACTTTCACTAATAAATTGATAACGAATAAATTTCGAGTTATCCTCATTATTTATAAATTTAAATGAATTGACTCCGAAATAATTAATCGAGGCGAAACTGGCGGAAATCTTCTGCGTAGTTAAAAAAGTTTTTGCTATCGGATGACTTTCAAAAAACAGATCCAGTGGACTGCCTTTTTTTTCTTTGTCAGGAGTCGTTGCAATTGCTAATAAAAGTTCCTTAAACTCTTCGGAGGTAGCGACCGGAAAACCGTTATAACTCGCAGCCACAATATCGGTTGTGCTTTCGTCTGGCAATATGAATTTAATTCCTAAACCGCGGGGATTTGCATCTGGATCATTATCAGCAATATTTGGAATTCCTGTGAAGTCAGAAAACCGTACTAAGACTTTACTTTCTTGATTTTGAAGATGCGGTGCTTTTGTCAATTCATGCGCTTCTTTGCTTGGTACAAAAGTTCCTTCGAAAATAAGTCCTTTTGCATGGATGGCTCTTGCATTATGCTTACCAAAAGTAGTATGTAAGGCTTCTACCAAATCTTTTGGACTGACGTCTTGTCTGTTTTCGTTTTGATGTAAATGCTCGTCGGATGTAGTGTCGTTTGTCATAAAATAAAAATTTACTTTTTATTAAATGCTTTTAGATTTAATAAAAAGATGCGTTAATTTAAATAGTTTGGAATCTGTCAATTACTATCAAATTTTATGCCTTACATAGTGTAAATTAAAACGTTCCGGGTTTATTCGAACTATTACCGATAGCAACAATTTAGTATTCATTAGGATTATTAAATTCAAATTCAAATAAGATAGTCCGATTCAAAAATTTTAAACTTTCCGCGAACCTTATTCTATCAAAAAAGATACTTTAAATGTTTGATCTTTCGGCGTCTGCTTTATTTCTTTTCATTGAAATGATCTTCCACATTTCCAATACGATTAAAGGAATTAAGCCAAGACCTAAAGCCATTAGCCACCCATTGCGATCAGGCATGTGAAGTTTGAAAGCATTTCTTAATACCGGCACAAATAGCAGCATCACTTGTAAAAATAATCCGAGCAATATAGCGCCGTTTAAAAATTTGTTGCTGAAGATTTTAAACTTGTAAAAAGGTTTTTTAGCATCTCGTAAACCGAGCGAATAAAATAATTGGGTACAGACTAAAACCATGAACGCTAATGTCCGGGCATTTTTTACGACTTCCTCCGGGATTTTTTTATCAAAAGGCGAATAACCGAACTCATAGAATCCGTACCAGAAGGCTACTATTGTAATTAGTCCAATCAATATTCCTCCTATAACAACATGAAGCCCTGACCCACCAGAAAAGAAGTTTTCTTTCACATCCCGCGGCTTTTCTTGCATCACATCAGAATCGTCTCCGTCCATTCCCAGTGCGATTGCTGGTAAAGAATCGGTAAGCAAATTAATCCAGAGCAACTGAGTCGCGATGAGTGGAGCGGGCCAGCCTAAGGAAAGCGTTACGACCATCACTGCAACTTCACCCAGATTACAGGTCAGAAGAAATATGACAGACTTTTTGATATTGTTAAAAATATTTCGACCCTGTTCGATAGCGACCACGATCGTAGAAAAATTATCGTCGGTGAGAATCATATCTGCGGCATTTTTGGCCACGTCCGTTCCCGTAATTCCCATGGCAACCCCAATATCTGCAACGGTGAGAGATGGACCGTCATTCACACCGTCGCCGGTCATGGAAACCACGTTACCTTTTGCTTGTAACGCTTTTACGATCTGAACTTTATGTTGGGGCGAGACTCTTGCAAATACTCGATAATTTTCGACATTCTCTGCAAATTCAATTTCACTAAATTCGTCCAATTCCGGTCCTGTAATGACCTGTTCTAGGCTTTCAGCAACCTCTAGGTTTTTTGCGATCGCGAAAGCGGTGTTTTTGTGATCTCCCGTAATGATCACTGTTTTTATGCCGGCCTGTTTCGCTAATTTGATGGAAGGTTTCACTTCTTCTCTGGCGGGATCGATCATTCCCACCAAGCCAATCAAAACCAGGTTTTCTTCCATATTATCTGGCGAAATATCTGAAGAAGCAGATTTAAATGCTAGAGCCAGCGTGCGTAAAGCATTATTCGACATCTCCTTCGCGGCATCTCGGATATTTTGGATGTCTTCTGCCGTAATCTGTCGAATTTCACCGTGATCCAAAATTTGATCTGCAACAGTCAGCAAATTTCCTAAGGCCCCTT
Organism: Flavobacteriales bacterium; assembly: GCA_038242555.1. Classification (GTDB taxonomy): domain Bacteria; phylum Bacteroidota; class Bacteroidia; order Flavobacteriales; family Weeksellaceae; genus Kaistella. The sequence goes on from JBBSRZ010000012.1 coordinate 20,566, forward strand.
TCGTGTAAATCGTCGATTCATTTCCTGACTTGGTTAAAACGGACATCATTTTCCGCTCACTATCAAAAGGGTTTTCCCCGATTCTCTGATTTTGTTGATATAAATTTTTACGGTCAACACCAATTTTATCTCCCAAAACGAGCAAAGCAATTTCCGTCGGATCACCCGTTGCTTCATCGTCTTCCAGAGTGGCGTCTGAGCAGAAGATCATGCCCTCAGTTAATCTTCTTACCGATTCGGACGGTTTGCTATTGATAATTTCTTCCACTGCGACGGTGCCTTCTAAAGTATAAACTTCAGTCACCGTCATTTTATTAAGCGTTAAAGTTCCTGTTTTATCGGAGCAGATAATATTCACAGAACCCAAAGTTTCAACCGCCGGAAGTTTTCTGATGATAGCATTTTTTCGTGACATTGAAGTCACTCCAATGGAAAGAACAACCGCCACGATTGCAGCCAACCCTTCCGGAATCGACGCTACTGCGAGGGAAACAGAAATCAAAAACATCTCTGCCATATCTCTGCCTTGAATCCAAGAAAGTCCAAATATGACGATACAGATCCCAACCGCAATTTTACCCAGTGTTTTTCCGAGGTCGCTTAATTTTTTTTCTAAAGGAGTTTGTTGAGAAACGTTATCGTCAAGAAGATCTGCGATTTTACCAACTTCAGTATTCATACCGGTTTCTACGACAATTCCGGCACCTCGTCCGGCAGTTACGATAGTTGACATGAAACACATATTGGTCATTTCCGCGATGGGAATTTTATCACTGCCAAAGTTTGTATCCGCATTTTTCTGTACCGGAAGTGATTCTCCTGTCAGGGAAGATTCTTCAATCTGAAGATTCACGGTTTCGATGAGTCTTAAATCTGCGGGTATAACCCGACCAGCATCCAAAATGACTACATCACCGGGAACCAGGTCTTCACTGTCAATTTCTTTGGTGTGACCTTCTCTTTTCACCAAAGCCTTCGGCGAAGACATTTTTAACAACGCATCAATTGCTTTTCCGGCTTTGACTTCCTGAAAAGTGCCAATACCTGCATTGATCAATATAACCAGCGTTATAATAATAGAATCAATGTATTCGCCCATAAAAAGTGTAATAACGACGGCAGCCAGGAGAACATAAATGAGCCAGTCCTTGAGTTGGGAGAGCAATATTTTAAAAACAGATTTCTTCTTTTTTGCTTTAAGACGGTTGAGTCCGACCTGCTCTTTTGTTTGCAAAGCGTCCGCCTCAGCCAATCCGGTGGACGTTTCTACCTTAAAATGGGTTGCCGTTTCAGCAATAGACTTCGTGAAATAGGTCGTTTTACTATCTTCCATTATTATAATATTAAAGTGCGGAACTCCATGAATGCAAATTAGTCTTTTAATGAATGACAATGACGCAACTATACATAAGTTTTTGTGGCGATATTCCTGTCGCCTGAAATGTTAAACAACAATTGTGTCCAACACATATATTTTATGTGCTATCAATGTTATAAAAACTGTTTTTAACCGAATTGAATGATTATTTGAGCAGGATAAAATTTAAAATATCACATATTATTATTTGGTTACAGAATCAAGCAATGCATGAACTGCGGTTTTTCCATCCAACAACGCAGCGCTTAAATAATCATTAAGCAAAGTGTCGGTTGTGAGTAATAATTAAACTCCTTTCGTTGCGACGAAAAATTGGTTTATTAAAGTGATGATAAAGTGTAATTCCTTTGTCTTAAATGAAAACGCCGAAAAATTTATTTTCGGCGTCTGTTAGTTGAATCTGTTTTCAATTTACTTTTTGGGTAATCTGTCCGATTCCGGAATTGCATTTAAAATATGATATGGTTTGTCATTTCGTGCTTTTCCTTTCAAGGCTAAATAAATCGAAGGATTTTTTGGTTTTGCGTTGGGAATCATGATCGAAGGAATAGTGAACTTGTTTTTTGAAGTCAACTTCATGCTGTCCAACATCTTAAAATTTACGATTTTCAGACTATCTAGTTTTTCTGGAGTAGGAATTTTAAATGGCATTTTCTGACCAAATAAAAACGAAGTGAACATGAATGCGGATAATATCAATACTCGTTTCATCATTTAAATTTTATTAAAGTTATAAAAATTTCTGATAACGGAAATGATTTTTATAAAAACAGCATTTCAATTTGCACTAAGTTAAATTAAAACGTGATTTATTCTTTTAAAGCCTCAATCACTCCAAGTGCGGCACTTTCCCCAGAAAGCATGGTTGCATTGAGTGAACCGTTTAGCAAAGTATCACCGGCCAGAAATATTTGCGCAGAATGACGCGTTTCGGCGGGTGTTAAATTGTATTTAATATCTTTTAAATCGGGTAATGCCTGCGGAATTTCATATTGCTTGATTAATCTAATGACTTGAATTTTGAAATATTCTCTTAGTTCATTTTTTACTCTTTCTACAAGTTCGTCACCTTTTAAATTTTGATTGTCAACAACGGTTACAGAAAGCAACTCTTTTTTGGACTGAGATTCAGTCTCCAAACTGGTGTGATAGAAGATATTATTGATCACCGTATTTTCTTTGGGTAAAAGTCCGATCAGAGGTTTTTCTATAACTCGTTTTTCTGTTTCAAAATAAAACGTAAAACATGATTTCCAATTTAACGGTTCTTTATCGATATTAGAAACTAATTTACTGGCATCTGTTGCAATAATGGTGAAATCACTTTGTAATTTTAAGCCACGTTCTAACGTAATTTCTCCGTCTTTTATCGTAGTGACTTTCGTATTAAAAAGAATTTTCGTCGTTTTCAACTGATCGACCAGTTGATTGGGAATAGCTTGAATTCCAGCTTTCGGCAACGCAGTATTTCCTTCGCCAAACATTTTATAGACAAACTCAAACATTCGACTCGATGTTTCTAATTTTGTTTCCAAAAATATTCCACTAAAAAAAGGTTTAAAAAACTGCGCAATAACTTGATTGGAGAACCCAAAATCCCTGAGGTATTCTAACGTAGTTTGTTCTTTTTCTTCGAAAATTTCTGTGACACTTTTACTTTTCAATTTAAGATTTAACTGAAGAATTTTTATTTTATCACTCAACGGAATAAGCCTTGAAAATACGGTCGGAATCAGTAACGAAAAATCGCGCAACGGATCGCCGATTAAGTTTTGTTTTCCTTCATTAAAGATAGAAGCACCTGGCAAAAAATTTTGTAATTCTAAAGAATCATAATCTAAAAACTTCCGCGCCGCGGGATAAGCAGTGAGCAAAACCTGAAAACCATGATCCAGTTGATATCCATCGACGATATCTGTTTTTACGCGACCGCCGACACAATCTGTGGATTCTAGAATAATAGGAGAGAACCCATTCTTTTCGAGCGTTAGCGCAGCGATTAGACCGCTTATACCCGCACCGATAATGTATATTTTTTGTTCCTTAATTTGCATATGACAATCTAGTCAATACAAAATTAATAATATTTATTTTTGTGAATTTAGTGGAAATTGTAAAAGATTATATATTCAAGTTTTATACTTCGCCTTAGTAAATCTTTATATATATTTCAGCAGTGAAAAAAATTAAATTGATTTAGAAATCCCTTTGGATGTTTTTGTGCTTTTTATGATAGAATAACTAAAAATCCCATTAACAGTTAGATGTTTTTCATAGATTAAAAAATTGGCAACATATAAAATACTACATTACGAATGAGCACAGCAGCAATTAAAAAGTGATTTTTTGAACCTTGCCATCAGCATGTGTAAAATCCACAAAACAGTTCTTTTTAATTGTTGCAATATCTTTTAAGGAACCGATATTTAATTTTATCGGTTCATTGTTTTCGTTCGGTACGAATATTCTAAATTCATTCTGCGCCTTATAATTTGCATGTTTTCTAAAAAAACCCAGTTTTCCGGAATAGTGATCTTGATAATATTCAACTTTGTCATGGATAATGGTTTTATAACCAAGTTCTTTGAGGCCGTTCATAACTCTTTCTAAGAAAATTTTAGGATGTTTAATATAAATAAGATCTTCACCTAATGATTTAGTATTAAAAGTGATGTCTTTTCGCTCGCCACTTAGTTCCTCTGAAAAGATTCCGGATAAACAATAAATATTACCTCTGATTTCATGATCATAAATTATAGAAGCATTTTTAATATTGATAGCAATATCACTATTTTCAAGATCTTGTTTATTATTCGCTAAAGTTAATTTTGCTTTATCATAAAATTGTCTAAATGCATAACCATCATACCTATCTGTTCTATCGGTGTTATCATCTGCATTTCTTATGAAATCAATTGAACTAAAATATAATTCTCCGCGTTCGTAAAGAGCGTTAATATGTTCGGTTCTTCCTCTCTTAAAAAGTAGATAAACGTGATTGTCTTCTACTGTTAGCATTCTTTTACTAATTTAATTTATTATATCTAAAAAGTCATGTTTCTCTAATATAGCGAATTGATAATAAACAAAAAAAGAACGCCCTGATTTCTCAGAGCGTTCAGACCACATATCAGACTATTTCTAGTAAGATCCTTTTTCCACAAAATGGGCTGCGACCTTTTCAGTCAAGGCAACTACATTTGGCATATTATTGTACTTTGTAAATCTTCTTAAGCCAGAAAGCATCATGCGTTGTTCATCGCCTTCTGCAAAAGATACAATTCCTTCTTTCGCTGCGGTAGAAATTGCTTCTACTGCTTTGTAAAGATTTAATCTCGCCATCGAGGCTTGAACGGAGTCTGTATCAAAATGTTTCTCTGCTCTTAAAATCGCAGATTCCGCCATATAAATTTGGTTCAGAATCTCAGATGCATTTAATAATAAGTGCTGCTGTTTTTCGATTTCCATCATGTATTTCTGAAGCGCCGCTCCAGCAACCATCAAGAATACTTTCTTTAAGTTGTGAAGAATCGCTTTTTCTTCAGACATATATTCTGAATAATCAGGAACCTCAAAAGACGGAATTCCCATCAATTCTTTTCCGATCGCCATGGCTGGCTTCAACAAATCAAGTTCGCCTTTCATTGTTTTCTTGATCAACATTCCTACGGCAAGAAGTCTGTTGATCTCGTTCGTTCCTTCGTAGATACGACTGATTCTAGAATCTCTCCAGGCAGATTCCATTGGTGCATCTTCCGAAAAGCCCATTCCACCATAGATCTGGATTCCTTCGTCGGCAATATGTTGCGTTAGATCTGAAACATAAACTTTCAAGATCGAACATTCTACCGCATATTCTTCTAACGCTTTTAATTCTGCTGATTCGTGATCCATTCCGCTTTCGACAAATTCTGCAATTTTATCTTCTACATCTTTTGCTGCTCGGTAAGTTCCTGCTTCGGTAACGAAAATTCCGGTACACATTTCAGCAATTTTCTTACGGATTGCTCCAAAAGTCGAAATAGCAACACCGAATTGTTTTCTTTCGTTCGCATAATTAATACTTAAAGAAGTAATTCTTCTTTGGCCATCAACGTTTGCCGCGGCCAATTTAATACGTCCAGCATTTAAGGCATTCAATGCGATTTTGAAACCGTTGTTTCTTTCTCCTAAAAGATTCTCCACGGGTAGTTTCATATCATTGAAGAAAACCTGACGCGTAGATGAAGATCGAATTCCCAATTTGTGTTCTTCTTCACCCATTGTAAAACTGCTCGGATCTTCTAATTCCGACTTGTTAAACACGAACGCGGTGATGTTTTTATCATCTTCTATTCTGGCAAAAAGAGTGAAGGTTTCAGCGAATCCCGCATTAGAGATCCACATTTTCTGTCCGTTGATGATATAATGTTTTCCGTCTTCTGTTAACTTCGCTCTCGTTTTTCCAGAGTTGGCATCGGAACCTGCATCAGGTTCTGTCAAACAGTATGCACCGAACTTTTCTCCTGCTGCTAAAGCCGGTAAATATTTTTGTTTTTGTTCTTCCGTTCCATAAAGTAGGATAGGAAGGGTTCCAATTCCGGTATGTGCTCCGTACGCAGTTCCTAGTGAACCATTTCCGCCGGAAACAACATCACAAGCCAACATCGTGGTCACGAATCCCATTCCAAGTCCACCGTATTCTTCGGGAACCGCAACTCCTAAAGTTCCTAAATCGCCCAGTTTGCGCATCGTTGCTTCTGTCAAAGCAAAATCTCTCTGCTCGAAACGCTCTCTGTTAGGAAGCACTTCTCGCTCCATGAAATCATATAAAGATTCACGAAGCATTTTTTGTTCTTCAGTCAATTCTTCTAGACTGAATAAATCTGCGGCAGGAATATCTTTGATGATGAATTCACCGCCTTTTAAAGTATTGCTCATTATTTGTAATTTTAAATTTTAGATTATAGATTTTAAATTAGATTCGCGTTATAAATTTTCAGATGATGTTTTGATGATTTTATTTAAAATATTGATGATGCTTTCAATCTCCTTTAAATGTGTTTCAATTTCGATTTGAACCAAATCTGAAGATTGATAAAGTCGCAACCAATATTTCGTTTCTCTTGCCTCTTTATTTGCAATTGAAAGTTTTGAAATAAAATCTTTTTTTGATTGTGCAGCAATCGCTTCTTCTACATTTGCACCAATGGAAGTTCCAGAACGAAGAATCTGCTTTGATAAAATATATTCATTTTGCGATTTACATTGGATATACAATTTTATAATTTCTAATGAAAAAGCAAATGTTTTTATCTGAATCAAATTGTCTTGTTTGAAACTCATCCCTTCTAAAATTTATAATTTAAAATCTAAAATTTTTAAAGCAGTTCAAAAATACTCGCTGCTCCCTGTCCCGTTCCTACGCACATGGTGACCATTCCGTATTTCATGTTGCCACGCTGACGCATTTCATCAAGAAGTTGAACGGTTAATTTTGTTCCCGTGCAACCAAGTGGATGTCCAAGAGCGATCGCTCCTCCGTTCACATTTAAGATGTCTGGATTAAGATTGAGTTCTTTTTTTAAAGCAACTGACTGAGACGCAAAAGCTTCATTCAATTCAATTAAGTCAATGTCTTTTAATTCTAAACCTGCTTGTTTCAAGGCTTTTGGAATCGCGTACATCGGACCCATTCCCATGATTCGTGGTTCTAGTCCTGCAGCGGCGTAGGCAACCAATCTTGCTTCCGGTTCCAAACCTAATTCCTTCACCATTTCTTCTGACATTATAATAACGAAGGCAGCACCGTCACTCATCTGAGAGGAGTTTCCAGCTGTTACACTTCCGCCATTTGCAAAGACCGGACGAAGTTTCGCCAGCCCATCTAGACTCGTTCCTTTTCTCGGACCTTCATCTACCTCAAAGTCAAATTTCTTGGTCTGCATTTTTTGGTTTTCATCCAGATAATTGTATTCAACTGGAATCGGAACGATCTGATTTTTAAATCTTCCTGTCTCATTTGCTTTTAAAGCTTTATTATGAGAATCGAAAGAAAACGCATCTTGCTCTTCACGAGAAATATTGAATTGTTTTGCAACTTCTTCAGCAGTATAACCCATTCCCCAATAATAATCAGGATTGGATTTTGCCATTTCACTTTCTGGAACTGGTTTGTAACCACCCATCGGAATGTAAGACATTGATTCTGTTCCACCTGCGATAATACAGTCAGCCATTCCTGCCTGGATTTTCGCCGAAGCAATTGCGATCGCTTCACTTCCAGACGCGCAATATCTGTTCACCGTAACTCCAGGAACTTGTTCCGTTTTTAATCCCATTAATGAAATTAAGCGGGCTACGTTCAAACCTTGTTCGGCTTCTGGCATTGCATTACCAACGATTAAATCGTCGATTCTGTTTTTATCTAACTTCGGCACTGCAGCCATTAATTTTTCAATAACAGTTGCGGCCATGACGTCGGGTCTTGTAAATCTCAAACTTCCTTTTGGTGCTTTACCAACGGCCGTTCTGAACCCTTTTATTATATATGCTTGTTTCATTTTGATAATTGTATGATGTACAATGTATGATGTACAATGTACTTTGGTTATATTTTGTAATTCTTTATTAATTTGACTAACATATTTTGAATGTGTTTTAATTCAGAAAGTATTAAATCGTAATCTTCTATTCTCAAATATTCAAGATTGAAAGCAATTAAAATCTGTGTTTCAAGTTCGAAGGAAGAGGCTAGAGAAATGCTCAAAAACTGAACAAATTGCTTATCAGTATCTCTTCCTGCACCTTCTGCAATATTTGACGGTATTGAAACCATGCAGCGCCTAGATTGAGAAGTAAGACCAAAAAGTTCTTCTTTTGGAAAATTCTTCGAAACTCGATAAAAAGTTGTTGTCAATTCTATCGATTTCTTCCATACTTCAAGTTCTCGAAAATTATGCATTACTAATACTTATAAAATTTCAAAATAGTTTTGAATAATACATCGCACTCTTTACATAGTACATTGTACATCTGACATTTTACAAATTAATTTCTCAACGGTTTCCCTTTCGTCAACATGTGCTGAATTCTTTCTAAAGATTTTCTTTCTCCACAAAGTTGTAAGAACGTCTCTCTTTCTAGATTCAATAAATATTGTTCGGTCACGATTGTTGGTTCAGAAAGATTTCCACCAACTAATACGTTCGCTAATTTATCAGCGATCAGTTTGTCGTGTTCAGAAATGTAATTTCCGGTTAACATTTGGTCAGTTCCAACTAAGAACATTCCGAGTGCATCGCGTCCTAGAACTTTTACAGTTTGTTCGATCGGTTGCGTGTAGCCATGTTCCGCTAGACTTAACGCTAACATTTTTGCCGTCATAATCTGACGGTTTTTATCCACGACCACGATATCTTTATATTCTTCTAGAATACCCATATCGTAGGCTTCGTAAGCAGAAGTCGCTACTTTACCCATTGCGATATTCATAAACATATCACGAAGTCTGTTGTTCTTAACATCATCTTTATGGAAGTCACGCGAAATTCTCAACGCCATTTCTTTAGTTCCACCACCGCCAGGAATTACACCGACGCCAGTTTCTACCAAACCGATATAGGTTTCTGCAGCAGCAACAACTCGGTCAGCGTGCATGGTCATTTCACAACCTCCACCTAAAGTCATTCCGTGAGGAGCAACTACAACTGGAATCGAAGAATAACGAACGCGCATCATGGATTTTTGGAAATAGGCAATCGCCATATTCAAATCGTCCCAATCCTGATCGATCGCCATCATTAAAATCATGGCTAAATTGGCTCCTACAGAGAAATTTGCTCCTTGATTTCCAACCACTAAACCATCGTAATCTTTTTCGGCTAAGTCAATGGCTCTGTTCAAACCATCTAAAACTTCACCGCCCAAAGAATTCATTTTAGAACGGATCTCAAAATTGATAATTCCGTCCCCAAGATCCTGAATTGCAGATCCTGAATTGCTCCAGAGCGTTTTGTTTTTTCTGATATTATCTAGAATAATAAAAGATTCCTGACCTGGAATATTATTGTATTCTCCAGAACTTTTGTCGAAGTAGATGCTTTGTCCTTCGTCATTTACTTTATAGAATGAATCTACATTTTTAACCCAATCTGAAACTTCATAACCAGCATCTTTTGCTAATTCAATTCCTTTCTGAACGCCAATAGCGTCCCAGATTTCAAATGGTCCATTTTCCCAACCGAAACCTGCTCGCATCGCATCGTCGATTTTGTAAACTTCATCAGAAATTTCTGGAACTTTATGAGAAACATAAGCGAATAGTGCTCCGAAGGACTTTCTGTATAATTCTCCGGCTTTATCTTTTCCACCAATTAAAACTTTGAAACGGTCAATTGGTTTATCAATGCTTTTGGTTAATTCTAAAGTAGGGAAGTCCGATTTACCTTGAAGTTCATATTCCATGGTATCCAAATTCAAACCTTGAATTTCCGATTTACCTTCTGCGTTTTTAATTTTTTTGTAAAAACCTTGTTCTGATTTTGATCCCAACCATTTGTTGTCGACCATGGTCTGAATATATTTTGGAAGTTGGAAAACATCATTGAAATCATTTGCTTCCATCTTACTGTTTCGTACACCATCGGCGACCATCACCAAAGTATCCAATCCTACAACATCTGCAGTTCTGAAAGTTGCAGATTTAGGTCGACCGATTATCGGACCTGTTAGTTTATCAACATCAGAAACATTCAAACCTAATTTTTGAACATTATGAAGCAAATCCATCATGGAGAAAACACCAACTCTGTTCGCAATAAATGCCGGAGTATCTTTGGCTAAAACGGTTGTTTTTCCTAAAAACTTCGAGCCATAATCCATATAAAATTGAATTACTTCAGAATCTGTTTCCGGCGTAGGAATCACTTCTAATAGTGGTAAATATCTTACTGGATTAAAGAAATGTGTTCCCGCAAAATATTTCTTGAAATCATCACTTCTTCCTTCAATTAAAAAATGAATAGGAATTCCCGAAGTGTTAGAAGAAATTAATGTTCCTGGTTTTCTAAACTGTTCTATCTTTTCGTAAACCGATTTTTTAATGTCGAGTCTTTCAATAACAACTTCAATAATCCAATCGGTATTTTTGATCTTTTCTAAATCATCATCAAAGTTTCCAACCGTAATTCGATCAGCGAATTTTGGTGAGTAGAGTAGTGCCGGACTTGATTTCTGCAGTTTCACAAAATTCTCAGTTGCAATCTTGTTTCTTACTACTTTATCATCCTTGGTCAGACCTTTTTTCTGTTCCATTTCGGTTAAGTCAAATGGAACGATATCTAATAGAAGTACTTGTACACCTATATTTGCAAAATGTGCTGCGATACCTGAACCCATAATTCCCGAACCTAAAACGGTAACGTGTTTGATTCTTCTGTGCATATTTCTTATTTTTTATTATTTAATTCGTTGGCAATTTTCAAGATGTCTGTCATCACCTCTTTGAAAATTTCCATTTTTTCAACTGGAATTTTTTCCACAACTTTCTTATTAAAATTCACGACAACTTCTTTGGATAAGTTTCTGGAGTTAATTCCTTTATCAGTCAGTTTAATGATCACTTCTCGTTTGTCATTGGTGGTTTTCTCTTTATAGATGTAGCCATTATCTTCCAATAATTTGATGATCCTTGTTAAAGAAGTAGGCTCAATCGCCATCTTAGGACCAAGATTAGTACTTCTGGTACCGTCTTTCGGATCAATTTTTAAAAGAGTTAAAGCTTGTACTGCTGTGGCATCATAACCTTGTGCTAATTCCGAATACATTTTTGAAACTGCTAGCCAAGTTGATTTTAAAATGAGATCAACGTTCTCAACTTTGTCATTGTGCGGCTTAATCATAATATTGAGGTAATGTGGTAATGTCAAATATAATTAATATTATGCGTGCATAGTATATTTGTTCTGTTAAAAATTTGTTAATATCTGACTATTAGCACTTTAAAAGATATGATGAGCATAATACTATGCATGCATAGTACTTTAAAGGGGTATAAGAATTGCTGATTTAATCAATGTTCTGAACGAATTGAGCGATTTCTTTAAAGGAAACGCATTTCTGTTGAATATCATCTGTTGAAATCACCCAAAAGGATTGATTAAACTCAAATTTAAGTGATGAAAGATCTTTTTGATAGTTTTTTTGAAGAAAGGAGTAGAGCATTTCTTTGTGCAATTCTGGTGCTAATATTTTAGGAGCTACAAATTCAGAAGTGAATTCAAATACATTCGGATTGAGCAATTCGTTATGTTTTATAAGAATTTCTTCTGTTATACCAGCTTCTAATTTCTCATCAGAAATTAACCAGATTTTATCTGCGAATTCTTTCGCTAACCGCCAGTCATGAGATGAAAATAGAATGAGTTTATTGTGATGTTTTGCTAAATTTCGCAACAATTTTAAAATGATTATTTTATTTTCTTCATCTAAGTGAGTTGTTGGTTCATCTAAAATAATCATTGGAGCGTTTTGCGCTAATGCCCGTCCGATAAACGCTTTTTGAAGATTGCCATCTGATAATTGATTGACTTGGAAATCTCGATATTGACTGAGATTAAGATTATCAATAATTTCCTCTACTTCTTGTTGGTCAGATTGATCTAATTCAAAGTAATAAGGATAATGAATGTATTTTCCGAAGGAGATCAAATCTCGTAAAGTATAATTCGCGGGGATTTGTGACTTCGAAAACACGACGGCCATTTTTTGTGCAATCTGTTTTGGGGAAAGTCTAATTAAGCTTTCATGTTCTAGAAGAATATTTCCGCCAAGAAGAGAATTTTGGTTTAAAATACTTTTAATTAAGGTTGTTTTGCCGACGCCATTATTTCCGATTAAAAGGCAAATTTCACCTAAAGCCAACGACGTATTGACTTCTTTAATTAAAGGAGTTTGGTAACCGATCGTTGTATTTTCTAGTTCTAAAAACATTTCTATTTAATGATAAATTACACCTTTCTGTTTAACCATCATTTTAATTTGAAATTCTATTCTTTGACATCATCATCGTCAGTATTACTGGAATTCCAAATAGGGAAGTAATCACATTTAAAGGAAATTGAGTTGATTCTGATATGATTGAGAAAAATTCCATAATTAATATTCCTAACAACATGTTTAAAATCCATTGCTGCCACAATTTTGCAGGATTAAATAACATTCGGCAGAAATGAGGAACAACGATTCCGATAAATAAAATTGGACCTAAAAAAGCCGTAACCGATGCCGCTAAAAGGGAAGAAGAAATGATAACGAAAAACTTCAAATGTTTTAAATTGACTCCTAAACTCTGTGCATACGCTGATCCTAATGAATTACCAATCAATGGTTTTATCGTTTTAAAACTTAGAAACAAACCTATAATAACAATCGCACTTAAAACAATGATTTGATTAGTCGACACTTGATTATTAGCGCCGAAACTCCAAAGAATATAATTTTTTAAACTTTGGTTTTCAGCGTAAAACTGTAAGATAGAAACTACGGCTCCGGCCAAAGCAGAAATTAAAAAACCAAAAATAATCAGAAATGATTTATCTTGAAATCGGCCTGAAAAAGCCAACAGAATGACCATTAAAAACAAACTTCCAGCGATGGCTGAAAAACTTAAAAAACTGTTTTGTAAAAATTCTGGTAAGACAAAATCTTTAGAAAAGAAAATATAAAAAGCTACGCTCAAACTTGCCACAGATGTGATACCTAAAACAGAAGGTCCCGCCAGCGGATTTTGGAAATATTCTTGTAATAAAAACCCAGACGTCGGAATCGAAATTCCCGCTAACATCATCACCACAACTCGATTAATACGAAGTTGCGCAATCTGGGAATTTTCAGCAGTAGAAGAAAAAAAGTCAGAAAAATTTAAATCCATAAAACCGATGTTCAGATTAATGACCATCGAAATAATAATTCCGATGATAATAAGTAAACCTGTGATTTTAAAACTTTTCGACATTGCTGACAAGATGGTTAAAAAACAAAAGATCGCAAAGAAAAGACTGTGATAGTCGTCTTCTTTGCGATCTGTTTAAAATCTTATTTGAAAGAATTAAGTTTTTGAGAAAGCATTTTTTCACTCATAGAACCCAACGTTTCGTCGGTTTTATCACCTTTTCTAATCATGGTAAAAGGAATTGCGCCACCATCCCAATTTTTGAAATTAGCTGCGAAAAATTCTGGTGGTAATCTCTGGCCATCAAGTAAAACGACATGTCCACTTAAACCTTGCTCTTGCACAAAATCTGGAACTACAGTAGTCCAATCCGATTTTTGGTCTAAACTTACAAAGGTAAATTTAACAGCCTGGCCATCCATTTCTTTCATTTTTGCTTTAAAATAAGGGAATTCTTTTATACACGGGCCACACCACGTTGCAAAAAAATTGGTGACATACAACGTGTCATTATTTTGATTACCTAACATTTTCGAAGTCTCTTCAGGACTCCATTCCACTTTTTTAAATGGAACCACAGCTACACCGTCTTTCGCGCTATCGTCCATCATAATTGAATCTGATGTAGTAGAAGTGGTTGATTCGTCCACTTTAGTTTCTTTATTACAAGCAGCCATTAGCGAAAAGACAGCGACACTTAGAATTACTTTTTTCATTTTATTTTTATTATTTTTGAATTCTTATTAAATATGGAAAAACTCTTATCTAAAGCAAGACAAATAGAATTTCACTGGCTAAAATTAGCGAAAAAGCAAGAACTGACCAAAAGCATCTTCTCGCTAGAATTTGAAATTCCGACTGAATTGTCTTCGCAATATCACTTCGATGCAGGACAATATGTAACGCTTCAGTTTCCAATCGATAACCAAATTATTCAGAAAGATTTCTCAATGACCTCCGCTCCTTATGAAGGAAAAATTACTCTCGGGATCAAAATAAATAGCGACGAAAGTTTTGCCCAATCTTTATTTAAAAATTTACAAATTGGCGATGAATTAGAAGTTTCTGAACCTCGCGGAAGATTTACGATAATTTCTAAACCTCACGAATTTCGAACAATTGTTGGTTTTGCCGGAGGAATTGGCATTACACCGATTTTAAGTCACTTTAAAGATATTTTAAATACAGAGCCTAGAACGCGGCTTTTCTTATTTTACGGAAACAAAAATAAAAGTCAAATCGCTTTTAAAAATGAATTGGATGAACTCGTTCGTCAAAATCCTGATCGTGTTGAAATTCATTACTTTTATTCTCAGGAAAAAGTGGGTAATGGTTTATTTGAAGGACGATTAAACGAAAAGAAAGTTGCGCTGATCATTAATCAACTTTTATTGTTAGACGATACGGATGAAGAAAGCACCATTTGGGACGCGGTTGACGAAGTATTAATTTGCGGAAAGGGCGAGATGATCAAGTCGATTGCGAACGCATGCTTCCAACATGGGATTCCGAAAAAAAACATCCATTTTGAGTTGTTCGAGGAATTTAATGAGGATATTTACCCAGTCGAAAAAGAATTTCCTTTAATTGAGAATATTACAGTTGATTTCAAAATGTTTAATATACACCATGAAACTACTATGAAGAATAATAAAATGCGGCTCTTGCAACAACTTTTGATTCAAAAATTTCCAGTTCCGTATTCTTGTAAATCTGGGATTTGTGGAAGTTGCGAATGTATTTTAGAAGAAGGAGAAGTTGAACTTTTAGAGAATGAATATTTAACTGAAAAAGAAGAATCTTCCGGAAAAATATTAGCCTGTATGTCGGTAGTTCTAAGTAAAAATATTAAAGTTAACTTCGATTTAATTTAAAAATTTGAAAAAGATATTAGACCTTTTAAAGTCATTTTTTAATCTCGTTGAAATCGGGATTTTACTGATGGTTTTGGCTAATATCTGGGTTTTTGCGGTAACGAACGGAAGAACATATACGAAAATATCTAAAATTCCACCCCGCCAAACCGCGCTGGTTTTAGGAACTTCGCCCAAGATGAAAAGTGGTGCTTCAAATCCTTACTTTACTGCTAGAATGGATGCTGCGGCTCTTTTATATCATCATGGAAAAATAAAAAAGATCATCGTCAGCGGCGAGAAAAGCCAGGGTTACGACGAACCAGGAGCGATGAAAGATTATCTAATTTATCAGGAAGGCGTACCAGAAAATATTATAGTTCAAGATCCGAAAGGCTTTAAAACTCAAGCGAGTATTAAAAATTGCATTCAAACATATCATCAAACAGATGTGATCATCGTGTCGCAAGGATTCCATAATTTACGTGCCTTATTTTACGCCAGAAATAGCGGAATGAATGCCTTAGGTTTTGATGCTCAGGATGTTCTGGCCAATAAAAGTTATTACAGAAATCAATCTCGCGAATTTCTGGCCCGTGTCGTAGCCGTGATTTACTATATTTTTAATATCGAACGAAAAGTGTAAATTGTTTCAAATATAATTTAAGCCAGATTTACCGGCGATTTAGTTCAAAATCTTATATTTGTAAAAACAATAAATATGCTCGTTATCGGAATAGCAGGAGGAACCGGATCTGGGAAAACTACTGTTGTCAACAAAATTCTTCAGCAACTTAATATAGAAGGTGTTAATGTTCTTTCGCAAGATAATTATTACCTCGATAATCCAACTCTTACCCTTCAGGAAAGAGAAGTATTGAATTATGACCATCCGAAATCAATAGATTTTGATTTGTTAATCAAGCACGTAAAAGCATTGAAAAATGGAGAAAATATAGAGCAACCTTTGTATTCTTTTGTAACGCATTCTAGAACTGGAGATTTTGTATCGATCGATCCCAGAAATGTTTTAATTGTGGAAGGTATTCTGGTTTTAACTAATTCCGAATTATTGAAAGAATATGATTTAAAAGTATTTGTGCATGCTGATTCAGATGAACGTTTAATTCGAAGGATACGTCGTGATACGCAGGAACGTGGCCGTGATTTGCAGGAAGTTCTTCATCGTTATCAAACGACCTTAAAACCGATGCATCAGGAATTTATCGAACCTTCGAAAAATGAAGCCGATTTAATTATTCCGAATATGAAACAAAACACGGTTGCCATTGATTTTCTTTCTACGGTAATTAATAATACTTTGAAAAAAACACAATAAAAATGGAAGAATTAATCAAAGAAATTAAGCCCAAATCACCAGCGATAAAATTCATTCAAAAATATGTAGTGAATAAATATTTCGTGACCATTTTTTTGTTTTTAATGTGGATGATTTTCTTTGATAGTACTTCTTTTTTGGTCATTAATGAATTAAATGGAGAGGTGACCAAGTACGAAAATCAGTTGACCTATTATAAATCAGAATATCAGAAAAATGATGAGTTTTATAAAAAACTGATGAATAACAAAGAAGAGAAAGAAAAGTACGCTCGTGAGAATTATTTCATGAAAAAACCAAATGAAGAGATCTTTATTTTAGTTGTTGACAGTACGAACGCGATTAAAAATTAAGGAAATTCACTTCTATTTTAAAGCCTTCATCGGCTAAATTAAAAATATGTTTAAAAAAACGACACTTCAGGACTGGGAATCGATCGTTCAGAAACAAATGAAGACCGATAACATCTATGAGATTTTATCTAAAGAAAACCTCGAAGGAATTGTGGTAAAACCTTATTACGATTCGGTTGCGAAACCGTTGAATAATCTTCCAAAAGTGGAAGAGTCAACGCAACTCGTTTCACTTTATCATGAAAGTTCAGAAGAAAATATCTTCGCTTTTTTGCTGAATAATAATGTGGAAGATTTACAGGAAAAAGCGATTTTTATTAATGACCGTGATTTGGCAGAACATATTTCTGTTGATGAAACCAATCGCTACTTTTCTTTGATCGATGTTTTTGCAGAAAATCAAAGTGGTAAATTAGATCAACAAATAGCGAAAGAATTGCTAGCAAAAAACTTTGAAAGAAATATCTGCGTGGATGTTTCACTTCATCAAAATGCTGGTGCGACGATTGTTCAGCAATTGTCTATTGCTTTAGCGAAAACAAAAGAATTGACCGAAGTTTTTGGAGTGGGAACTTTAAATAAGATCATATTTAAAGTTGCTGTTGGTGGAAATTATTTTTTTGAAATTGCGAAGATTAGAGCACTTAAATTACTTATCAATCAGTTTTCGAAAGAATACAATTTAGATGAAACTCCGTATATTTTTGCTGAAACATCTTTACGAAACAAATCGAAAAATGACCCGGAGAATAATCTCATTCGTTCTACGCTCGAACTTTCTGCCGCGATGATTGGCGGAGCAGATGCGGTTTTCAGTAATGATTATAAATTAGAAAATTCCAGTTCTGTCTCAGAGGAAATATCCTTTAAGCAACAAATTGTTTTGGCCTATGAAAGCATCATTAATGTTTTTGACGATGCAGGAAACGGAAGTTACTATGTAGAAGATTTGACCCAACAGTTTGCTGAGAAATCTTGGAAATTGTTTGTGCAAATGGAAGTTCGAGGAGGTTATTGTGAACTTCTGAAAAAAGGTTGGATTCAAGATGAAATTCATCAGCAAGCCATAAAGAAGCAGAGTTGGTTTGAAGAAGGAAAAACGAAGCTTATCGGAGTAAATATGTATCCGAAATTAGAGCAGACAAAATCTGTAAAAGAACTTTATCCTACAAATGAAATTAAAGCAGTTCGGTTAGCCGAAATGTTCGAGTAGTTTTTTCGCCTCGAATGCACGAATATTTGTTCTTTTTCTACTCTAGTAAGAATAGATCCCAACTTTAAAGAATCCTTTTGTGACTTTTGTGGTTTATAAAATAACGTGAAAAATATCCTTAACAAAGAAATTCAAGAATACATCAATGCAAATCTTACTAAGGATTTGCATTCTTTGTTGTTAAAAAAATCTCCTTTTCCTGCAGTTTCGATGCAAGAAATTGTTCAACAGATCAAAGGGAAAAAAATTGCTCAAAAAAAATTTCCATTTTTGTTGGAAGAGGGAATTATTTTTCCACCCAATTTAAATTTAGAACAAGCCTCATCACAAGCAACCGCACAATTTAAAGCCAAGGACTTAACAGGAAAAAATTTTCTAGATTTAACTTCGGGATTTGGGATCGATGCTTATTTTTTATCACAGAATTTCGAAGATGTTACTTTGGTCGAGCAGAATACTGAACTTTTGGAAATTGTAAAACACAACTGGGAAATTTTAGAGCGAAACGCAAACTTCATCAATGAAAGTCTTGAAAGATTCCTACAAAATAATCAGGAAAATTTTGACTTGATTTATCTCGATCCTGCCAGAAGAGATGATCAAAAGAATAAGAAATTTTTGCTCGAAGATCTGTCTCCGAACATTTTAGAAATTCAAGATCAGTTGCGCGAAATTTCTGGACAAATAATTATTAAACTTTCGCCACTTATAGATATTTCTTATCTAATTTCTGAAGTGAAAAATATTTTTGAAATTCAGATTATCGCCGTTAGAAATGAAGTTAAAGAATTGCTTATTTTCATTAACTCAAACACTAATATTATAGATCCCAAAATATCCTGTATCAATCTGGAAAGTGAAGAAGATATTTTTTCATTTAATTATAACGAAGAAAAATCTGCAGTATCGGTTTACTCGGAACCATTACAATATTTATATATACCGAATAATGCTATTTTAAAGTCGGGCGGATTTAATTCAATTTCCGAAAAACTTGGGGTTGAAAAGTTAAATCAAAATACGCATTTTTATACTGCTAATTATTTGATTGAGGAGTTTCCGGGACGTGTATTAAAAGTAGAAATCATAGAAGCGAAACAGATTGAAAAAGGAGAAAAATTCAATATTATTTCGAAAAACTACCCGTTAACTCCGGACGAAATAAAAAAGAAATATAAGATTAAAGACGGTGGAAATCAATATCTAATTTTCACCCAAACTCAAAAAAATAAAATTATTTTAAGAACTGTTTAGAATTTCCCAAAAAGGCTTGGGAAAAATGGTAATATTTCATACTTTTGGAGCATTCAAATTTTAAAGATTCTTAATCATCATAAAGTAGATATGAAAAAAATTATTTTAGTCGTTGCAATCGCAGGTTTCGCTACCAGTTGTCAGAAAATTCAGGCAGGTGGAAATAAAGGTGTTTTGAAAATGGAAAAAGGAGTCGAAAGATACAACGACGATGTGATGAGCGATGAGGCGACTGCGGCCGTAGATGCAGCGTCAGCGAAAAAATCTGCAGAAATGATGGCAAATGATAGTACGAAAGTGATTATGCAACCGACAATGACAGTTCAAAAAGATAGCGTGCAAGAAATGAATGTTGCGCCTGCTAATGCTACAGAAAACAAATAAACATTTTACAACATAAAGTTTAAATGTCTTGCTTCGGCGAGACATTTTTTTTATTTTTACAAAGTCCGATGTTAAATAATTTTAATATAAATAAAATGAAAGAAACCTTAGATTACATTCAAGAAAATAAACAGCGTTATGTTGATGAACTTTTTGAATTGTTAAAAATCGCTTCTATCAGTGCAGATCCTGCTTATAAAGAGGAAGTTTTAAAATGTGCCGATGAAGTAGCAAAATTTCTAAAGGATGCGGGTGCCGATGATGTGGAAGTTTGTCCAACCAAAGGTTATCCAATTGTATTTGGTCAAAAATTAATCGATAAAAATCTACCAACGGTTTTAGTGTACGGGCATTATGATGTTCAACCACCAGATCCACTAGAATTATGGACAAAACCACCTTTTGAACCGTATATCAAGAAAACAGAGATTCATCCAGAAGGCGCAATTTTCGCGCGTGGTTCTGCTGATGATAAAGGACAATTCTTTATGCACATCAAAGCGTTTGAAGCAATGATGAAAACTGATAATTTACCTTGTAACGTAAAATTCATTTTCGAAGGTGAGGAAGAAGTTGGCTCTAAAAGTTTAGAAGAATTCGTTAATGAAAATAAAGAAAAATTATCGTGTGATGTTATTTTAATTTCAGACACGCATATTTATTCGAATGAACAACCTACAGTAACGACTGGTTTACGCGGTTTAAGTTATGTAGAAGTTGAAATTGAAGGTCCAAACCGTGATTTGCATTCTGGTTTGTACGGTGGTGCTGTTCCAAATCCGATTCACGTACTTTCGAGAATGATTGCTAATTTAATTGATGAAAATGGGCACATCACGATTGATGGATTTTACGATAATGTTGAAACTGTTTCTGATGAGGAGAGAGCCGACATGAATAAATTGAAAGATGACCCAGAACATTTTAAAAAATCAATTGGTTTAAATGGGGTAGAAGGAGAAAAAGGATATACCACTTTAGAAAGAACTTCTATTCGTCCGACTTTGGATTGTAATGGAATTTGGGGCGGTTATATTGGTGAAGGAGCTAAAACCGTTATTCCATCTAAAGCCTTTGCGAAAATTTCAATGCGCTTAGTTCCTTATCAAACTCCAGACGAAATCACTGAAAAGTTTACGGAATACTTTGAGAAAATAGCACCGGCAAATGTAAAAGTAAAAGTGAATCCACACCATGGTGGGATGCCATACGTTTTACCAAGTGATACCAAAGAATTTTTGGCTGCGAAAAATGCCATGGAAACCGCTTTTGGAAAGGAAGTTCTTCCGTACAGAAGTGGTGGAAGTATTCCAATCACCGCGATGTTCGAACAAGTTCTCGGTTCAAAATCGGTCTTAATGGGCTTTGGCTTAGATTCAGATGCGATTCATTCACCGAATGAACATTATGGTTTGTTTAATTTTTATAAAGGAATTGAAAGTATTCCCTTATTT
Source organism: Flavobacteriales bacterium (assembly GCA_038242555.1). Lineage (GTDB taxonomy): Bacteria > Bacteroidota > Bacteroidia > Flavobacteriales > Weeksellaceae > Kaistella. The sequence continues at coordinate 41,726 of JBBSRZ010000012.1, forward strand.
TTTGAGAACTACACCAAATAAATAATCGAAGCACCTTTTTAAAGATGCTTTTTTTAATAATGTACCTAATAGATATTTGTGATTGATGTCTTCAAGATTTAAGATTGGAGAAATTCTTTTAGATCGTGATCTTTTTTTATCTTTAGTCAAATTTAAAATAATGGATAAGAAAGTCGCTTATATAACTGGTGGTACCAAAGGAATTGGATTAGGAATTGCCAAAATTTTACAAAGTAAGGGAATTACTGTTGCCATTTCAGGCCGAAAAAAAGAAGATGCTACAGAAATTGCTGATCAATTATCAACAGAAGAAGTTCCGGTTTTCGGAGTCGGTTCTGATGTAAAGAACTTTGAAGATGAAGAAAATGCGGTTGCAGAAATCACTAAAAAGTTCGGAAAGATTGATTATGTCATTGCAAATGCTGGCGTAGGAATTTTCAAACCAGTCGACGAACTTTCTACTGAAGAATGGTCTTCCATGATTGATACGAATCTTACCGGGATTTTCCACACGTTGAAAGCGTCAGTTTCAGAATTAAAGAAATCTGAAGGTTATTTTATTACGATTTCTAGTTTAGCAGGAACCAATTTCTTTGAAAACGGTTCTGGATACAATGCTTCTAAATTTGGTGCAGTTGGTTTTACACAAGCAGCCATGTTGGATCTGAGAAAATATAATATTAAAGTTTCGACCATTATGCCTGGATCTGTGTCTAGTAATTTTAATAATAATGAACCATCAGAAAAAGATGCGTGGAAAATTCAGCCTGAAGATATTGGACAATTGATTGTTGATTTGATCAATATGAATCCGCGAACACTTCCTAGTAAAATAGAAATTAGACCTTTACAACCAAAGGGTTAATTATGTATGTAATATTAAATTAGAAAAAATACTATGCATGCATAGCACATTTTTTTTATCTTAGCAAAAATTATAATAAAAAATAGCAGCAAATGAAAATATTAGTTTGTATTAGTAGTGTTCCAGATACTACATCTAAAATTAATTTTACGGCAGACAAATCTGCTTTTGATAAAACTGGAATTCAATGGGTTATTAATCCTTTGGATGAATTTGGTTTAACCAAAGCCATTAAATTGCAAGCATCTGCGGGAGCAACTGTTACGGTAATTAACGTTGGCGATGCGACGACAGAACCAGTGATCAGAAAAGCCTTAGCGATCGGTGCGAATGACGCGATTAGAATTAACGTAGAAGCAAAAGATAGTTTTTCTGTTGCTAAAGAAATTGCAAATGTTGCTCAAAGCGGCGGTTACGACTTAATTCTTTGTGGAAAAGAATCTATTGATTATAATGGTGGTGCTGTTCCCGGAATGGTTGCACAATTATTAAATCAGCCTTTTGTAAATGCGTGTGTGGGATTAGAGATTAATGGTACTGAAGCAACTGCGGTTCGAGAAATTGAAGGTGGTAAAGAAACTATTTCTGTAAAATTACCAGCAGTTATCGCAGGTCAAAAAGGATTAGTTGACGAAAAAGATTTAATTATCCCGAACATGCGCGGAATAATGTCTGCTCGTTCAAAACCTTTACAAGTTAGCGAACCGGCAAATACGGAAGTTAAAGTAGAAGCAGTTTCTTACGAATCAGTTCCTGCAAGAGCAGCCGTGCAAATGATTTCTCCAGATAATCTAGATGAATTGGTTAGATTACTACACGAAGAAGCGAAAGTAATTTAATTATTAAACTTAAACACAAACAGTTATGGCAGTATATGTATACGCAGAAAATATAAATGGAGTTTATAAGAAAGCGGCTTTTGAAGCGGTTTCTTACGCAAAATCTATCGCGGATAAAAGTGGTGATACCGTGACCGCAATTTCCGTAAATCCTACCGATTCTTCAGATTTATTATATAAATATGGAGCAAATCAGGTTCTTAATATTAAAGATGAAGGTTTAAAAAGTTTTAGTGCGAAGGCTTATGCTCAAGCAGTAAATGAAGTTGTAAACGGAAATATTATTGTATTTCCTCATACAACAGACGCTTCTTCAGTTGCGCCAATGTTGGCAATCATGAAGGATTATTCTTTAATTACCAATGCAATCGAAACACCAGAAAATCTTGCTCCTTTTCAAGTTAAAAGAAGAGCATTTTCCGGTAAAGGAATGATGCATGCAAAAGCAGATTCTGAAGGCGTGATCGTAACAGTTTCTCAAAATGCTTACGGTATCAAAGAGAATGCAGTTGACGGTACCGAAGAAATTAAAAATTTATCTGTTGCAAATGAGGATACGAAAGTACTTTCTCACGAGCAAAGTTCAGGTCAATTAGATTTGAAAGAAGCAGAAGTAGTCGTTTCTGCAGGTCGTGGAATGAAAGGTCCCGAAAATTGGGGAATGATCGAAGACTTAGCAAACACTTTAGGTGCAGCAACCGCTTGTTCAAAACCAGTTTCAGA
>JBBSRZ010000013.1:0-44098 GCA_038242555.1 Flavobacteriales bacterium
GCAGATCCACTAATTCCAAAAAGTACACTTATAGCGATTACCGAGGAAACAAAGATCCCAAATATTTTCAAAGTTTGTGAAACTGCGTTGAGCGCAATAACTTTATAATAATCTTTTATAATAACGAAATAATTCCGCATTGCGGTCAAACCTCGCATGAGCATTTTGGCCACGACGATCACCAAGAGTAAACCAATAATTCTCTCTAAAAAGATATGACTTTGCGGATGTCGATAGAAAAAAGAAGCGAGTGTAAAACTCCCAAACAGTAAGGCGATTAAATGAGAAATAGAGTTGGTGATTTTGGCACCATAAATTGATTTTAAAATCGGATATTTTTCTTTATCGAAAAACAATTTGAAAAGTCCATTAATCAGTAATTTAACTAGAAAATCGACCAGATAAATAATAGCTGCAAATATTGCAAACTTTATTACTATTTGAAGCAATAAAACCCAACTGTCGGCCACATTCTGTTTCACCAGTACATGAATATAATCACTAATATTCTGTAGAAAATCTTTGGTGCCAGTTACTTCCTTTTTCATGCACGCAAAAATAGGAATTCTGTTTGTCTTTCAGGGATTAATAAGTACATTTAACAAAATTTAGGAACATGGATGCTGCTTTAATCACGTTAGTAAGTCTGATATTATTAGTTCTCGGGATTATAGGAACATTTCTTCCTGTTTTGCCAGGGTTACTTTTAAGTTTATGCGGGATGCTGATTTACAAATTCGGGACAGATGCGCCGATTTCCATGGTTTACATTTGGACTTTTGTCGTCCTCACGATTTTATCAATGATCTTAAATTACGTAATTCCTGCTAGAGCGACTCGTAAATATGGTGGTACTCGCTGGGGAAGTATAGGTTCGGTCATCGGAACGTTTGCCGGAATGATCTTTATTCCTATTCCTTTTGGTTTTCTAATTGGAATGTTTCTCGGCGTTTTCATTGGCGAATTATTACACGACGCTAAGGATAAAAAGAAAGCTTGGAATTCTACCAAAGGCGCCCTAATCGGTTTTTTATACGGAACTGGATTTAATTTTATTGTAGGACTGGCTATGCTATTGGTAGTTTTGTTTGATATTTTTTAAAACCCCAAACCGATGATATTTAGAGTAATTCTACTTCTATCTCTTCTGTCCTTGATTAATTGTCAAACGCAAAAACCTGCGAATGAGCCGAAAAAGGAAACACCTTCGCAAAATGATTCACTTCAAATAAATTTGAAACAAGGTGAAAATAAATTCCTCCAGGAATTTGAAATGAATGTCACCTTTAAAAAAATAACAGAAGATAGTCGCTGTCCGAAAGATGTTCATTGCATTTGGGCAGGAAACGCAACCGCTGAAATTGAAGTAATGGGTATTTACACGCGACCAGTTGTGTTAAAGTTGAGTACAACTAATGATTATAGTAAAAAGTATTCTAATACTCAAAAATTTAACGGCTATTTATTTACACTATTATCGGTTTCTCCAGAGAACACAACGTCAAAAGGCTTTAAAGAATTACAAGGAATTTATCAAATTTCGCTACAAATTGAAAAAGAGAAAACAGCCGATTAGAAAACTGAATTTGATTTTACCACGAAATAGTTTCTTTATTTTTTGATTGTAAATATTCATTAATTTTCGAGAAAGGTTTGCTGCCATAAAACCCACGATAAACCGAAAAAGGCGACGGATGTGCAGATTTAACAATATAATGTTTAGAAGAATCAATGAGTTCCTCTTTTTTCTGAGCGAAAGCGCCCCACAATACAAAAACTACATTTTCTTTCTTCGCTGAAATTTCATTAATAATAAAATTGGTGAACTGTTCCCAACCCAAATCTTTGTGTGAATTCGGGGAATGTGCTTTAACCGTTAAAGTTGCATTTAAAAGCAAAACGCCTTGTTCGGCCCAATCGTCGAGTTCTTTCTTCGACCGCTCGATTCCTAAATCATCTTTTAATTCTTTAAAAATATTTTTAAGTGAAGGTGGCGCGGTCACTTTTTCCGATACTGAAAAACACAAACCATTTGCTTGACCGTCATTATGATAAGGATCTTGGCCGAGAATCACCACTTTTATATCTGCAAAAGGAGTTAAACTTATGGCTCTGAAAATCTGCTTTTTTGGTGGAAAGCATTTTTCCGCTGCATATTCTTCGTTGACCATTTCCCAAAGTTTTTCGAAATAGTCGGTATTTTTAATCGGTTCAAGAATTTCTGTCCAAGTCATTTTTTAGTGTGATGATTTTATGTTTGATAATTTGATGATTACTTAGGTCGCGTTCAATTCAAATATAAGATTTTCTTCAAACTTTTCGTCGCGGCGATTTTCGTTCAAAACAAAATTAAATTTCTGTAGTAATTTGATTGAATTTAAATTGTTCTTATTGGTAAAGGCTTCAATCATTTTCAAATTCAAAGTTTTAAAACCATAATTTAAAACAAAACTAACAGCTTCTGACATAATTCCTTTTCCGTGATATTTGGGAAGCAATTCGTAACCCAACTCCGCTGTTTCCCGATCTTCAGAAAAATTCCAGAGACAAATTGTTCCGATTAGTTTCGGATTGTTTTGAAGCGAGATTCCGAAAAAGACAATTTCCGCTTTGGCCGATTTCTTTTTAATCGTTAGAATAAAGTCTAACGTCTCAAAAGAATTCTTGGGCGGAGTTCTGTGGAGATATAAATTGATTTCAGGATTACTTCTAATATGTAAGATATCAGTTGAATCGTGTTCCGTGATCGTTCTTAAAATTAATCTTTCTGTAGAAAACTTCATCTTTCAAAAATAGAAATTTTGAGAATTGCTCGACCTAAAACCTGTCTAATTTGCAGTGATTCAAAACCTTTGTGACAATTGTCTTAAAATAATTAAATTTGCGTGTGCATATACAACAAGAAGATTTAACCGAACTCGAATTTCCAGAACTTTTAGCGGAAATTTCACCTTTTGCTTTTTCACCAAAAACTGCTGCTAAGATTGCAGCACTCCGACCTTTTGGTCTCGAAGAAGCGGAACTTTCCTTAAAAAAAGCCGCTGAATATTTATCGAGTTTTGAAAGTGATAACGCGATACCTTTCAGCGAATATGAAGATATTGAAGAGGAGTTAAAACTCATGCTGATAGAAAATTTCAGATTAGATAACGCGGCCTTTCTTAAAATTAAAAGTCTGACCGAACAAATTAATAGGCTTCAAAAATTTTATCCAGTTTACGAAGATTTATTCTTAAACCTGAATAATGATGTTAAAGATTTAGAATACCGAAAAGAAATTATCGATAAAATCGACAAAGTTTTCAATCGTTTCGGCGAAGTAAGAAGCGATTCATCACCAATTTTAAAAACCTTAAGAAGCGAAATTTCTCATGCGAGAAAAGCGATCCAGGAAAATTTTAATCGTGCATTAACCGCTCTTTCGTCTACAGATTATTTAGATGATATTCGGGAAAGCATTGTGGATGATCAACGGGTTTTGGCCGTGAAATCTGGGTATAAAAAGCGTGTTCCTGGTCGTGTGCTGGGACTTTCTAAAACAGGTTCAATTACTTACATTCAACCTGAATCGGTGGTAAAACATCAGTTTAAATTAAGGGAAGATATTGAAGAAGAGAAAAAAGAAGTTGATAAAATATTACGAAAATTAACTTTTGAAATATCGGAATTTCAACCTCAACTCAAATCTTATCAAGAATATATTTTTGATCTTGATATCACACGGGCAAAAGCCAAATTCGCTGATATGATTGGTGGCATTTTACCTAAAATAAACCATCACAGAACGATGCGATTGGTCAATGCTTTTCATCCTCTGCTGCTGATCAGAAATCAAGTCGAGAAGAAAAAAATCTTTCCACAGACTTTAACTTTAACGGAACAGAATCGGATTCTATGTATTTCTGGTCCCAACGCCGGTGGAAAATCGATCACTTTAAAAACGGTTGGATTACTGCAATTGATGATTCAAAGTGGGATCTTGGTGCCTGTACATCCCAGATCGGAAATGTTTTTCTTTGAGAAATTAATGACCGATATTGGTGATAATCAATCGATTGAAAATCATTTATCGACTTATTCTTCTCGTCTGAAAAAAATGGCGAAGATCATTAAAGAGGCTGATTCGAAAACACTTTTACTTATCGATGAATTCGGCACTGGTTCTGATCCTGAATTAGGTGGCGCTTTGGCAGAAAGTTTTCTGGAATTTTTCTACGACAAGAAAAGTTTTTCGATCATCACCACGCATTACACCAACATTAAATTAGTTATTGAGCAACTTCCTCACGCTACAAATGCAGCCATGCTTTTCGATGAATATTCACTAGAACCACTTTATAAATTGGAAGTCGGACAAGCAGGAAGTTCCTTTACGTTTGAAGTTGCAGAGAAAAATAAAATTCCAAAATTTATCATAGAATCTGCTAAAAAGAAAGTGGAGCACGATATTCTGAATCTCGACAAAACGATTGTAAAACTTCAGCAAGAAAAATTTGAAGTCGAGAAAATTAAAACCGATTTAGCTGAGAAACGAGATTCTACGCAAAATAAGAAAGAGAATCTAGAAAAATTGAATGATCAACTGCAACAGAAACTCTTTAATTTTCAAAAACTCTACGAAGATGAACACCGAAAATTACAGTTCGGAAATAAAATTGAAACCTTTATTGATTCTTACGTGAAAGGTAAGTCCAGAAAGTTAGTAGTCGCTGATTTCGTTAAAATTCTGGAACAGGAAAAGTTTCGGAAAGTGGGCGCGGACAAAGATGAAAATAAGAAACTGCAAATCGTAAAAAGGAAAATTACGCAGCAGTTAAAGAAAGTTGATGTTCAGGAAAAAATCGTAGAAACCAACGAAAAGTTAGAAGACAAACGCCAAAAAGAACGCGCCGTCTGGATGAAAATTGGACAGCGTGTAAGAATTAAAGGTTCAGCCAGTGTGGGCACAATTGATAAAATCGAAAAAAACGGAAAAGTTTCAGTGAATTACGGATCGTTTAAAACGAAGATCAGCGGTGATGAACTGGAGAGAATTTAGGAGATGTTAAACGTTGGATGTTGGATGTTGGATGTTGGATGTAAATTTCGCAATAATAATTTCAGTTCAAACGTTTTGGGCAATAAATGCCACGATTTTATAATACTTTATTCGATTAATTTTCCCTCATTAAGCGCTTTTAGCAGTAATAGATCGAATGCTTCGCCCATTTCGACTGAGGCTCTTTTCACGGCTTTGCCAACAATACTTTCAACCTGATTTACTTTCACGCCTGCTTCTGTCCAACTTTCAGCTTCGCTGTAAACGTTTAATAGAAAGGGCATAATGCGATCGACCGCGCAGGCAAAGATTGCATCGGGTGATTCTTCTGCTTCAAATTCTTTCCAAAGATTCAGGAATTCTGTATTTAAAGGTTCATCTAAAATTCCGAAAATTTTCTTCGCGGCTGAGAGTTCTCGATCGTACTTCCCCACCATGGCTTGGTCATCAAAAATAAAAGTATCGCCGGCTTCGATTTCTACAACATCGTGAATAGAAAGCATTTTGATAACTCTTAGTAAATCGATTTCATTTGTTTGGCGTACGGCAAGAGAACTTGTGCAAAAACTACAATTTGCCAACTGTGTTCAGCAGTATTTTCTCTACGTGAATTATCAACATTGAAGTTTCTTCGATTGACATTCTTTAAGGCGTCTAAGGCTAAAATAAAATGAATTTCTTTTTCTAAAATCATCCCGCTAATTTCTGAAAAAAAGATGAAAAATTTACTGTTTCTTTTCTGCTTTTAACTTTTCTAAATGTTCTGGTAAAATGCAATCTTTTAATTCGGGATCGTCGAATTTATAAATACTCAGTACGCCCGATTGTTCATAGTAAGCATGTTCAACTTCTGAAAGATATCGTATTCCTCCTTGTCTTAAAAGCATATAAACTTCATCTTCATCAATATCGTCTACCGTTAAATTTTCTATTAAAAGTTGGCCGTTTTCAACGAGTTTAACAACCTTGGGATCCGTTATTTTTCTCACCGATTCGTATTTTATTCCAAAATATACGTACGTCTTTTGAAAGGCTGCAATTAAAGTGATCACACTAATCGGAATAGAAAGCGGAATGTCTGGATAAAACATGGCATCTCCAACGGCACTTCCCATCGCCACTATTAACAAAACATCTGCACTACCCAAACCGCCAACCACACGTTTACCGAGCCATCTGATCATGATGATCGTGTAAGCCATGATTATCGTTACTCTTAAAATGATTTCTAAATATATAAGAAGACTAAAATCTCCAAATAACATTTTTTGTAAATCAAACGTATATTCACTGGCTTCTATCATCGGGAACGTTTTAGATTAATGTTTTAATGTAAATTCTGTTTATCAAATTTCAAGCAAATTATTTCTAAAACGGAAAAAGTATAAATTATTTATGATGAAGAATGAAATCAAATAAATTTTAGAAAATGTGTGGACTTAATTTGAAACAACTAAAACTTCATTCTTTGAATTCGAACCGCATTTAAGATGGCTAAAAGCGCAACACCAACATCAGCGAAAACAGCTTCCCACATGGTGGCTAAACCTCCAGCACCTAAAACCAAAACGACCGCCTTTACGGCAAAAGCGAGAAATATATTTTGCCACACAATTTTGCGCGTCTGCTTTCCGATATTAATTGCCATCGGGATCTTACTAGGCATATCATCTTGAATTACGACATCTGCAGTTTCTACCGTCGCGTCACTTCCGAGTCCGCCCATTGCAATTCCAACATCACTTAAGGCAACTACCGGAGCATCATTGACGCCATCACCAACAAAAGCGACCGTTTGTTTGGTGGCTTTAATTTCCTGTAATTTTGTCACTTTATCTTCGGGTAACAGATCGCCAAAAGCACTTTCAATTCCCAATTCTTTTGCCACGAACTGGACCACGGAACTTTTATCACCACTCAACATCGTAGGCTTTACACCTAGGGCTTTTAATTTTTCGATCGTGAGTTTTGCGTCTTGTTTAATGCTGTCGGCGACCGTAAGATAACCTACGAATTTGCGATCATGGGCAATCGCGATTAACGTGTAAACAATTTTGCTAACATCGGCATCGTAAGCAATGCCGAATTTTTTCATTAATTTAAAATTACCGACCAGCAGTTCTTTACTGTTGACTGTTGCTTTTAAACCGTGTCCTGCGATTTCTTCGACATTTTCTAAATTGATGTTGGTATTGACCTCGCCGACGTATTCATGGATGGCCGTGGCGACGGGATGTGTGCTTTTACTTTCTAAAGCATTCACCATTTCCAAAATATCTTTTTGATCAAAGCCCGAGTTGAAAATAACTTCCTGAACTTTAAAAACGCCTTCCGTCATCGTTCCGGTTTTATCCATGACGACATGTTGAATTTTAGCAATGACATCTAAAAAATTACTGCCTTTAAATAAAATTCCGTTTTTACTGGCGGCCCCAATTCCACCAAAATAACCAAGCGGAATACTAATCACTAACGCACAGGGACAAGAAATCACTAGAAAAACCAAAGCTCGATAAAGCCAGTCTGAAAAGTCATAATTTGAAACAAAAAAGTATGGTAAAAACGTAATCGCAATCGCGAGATAAACCACAATCGGTGTGTAAATTTTCGCGAATTTCCGGATGAATAATTCCGTTGGTGCTTTTTGCGACGTAGCATTTTGCACCAATTCCAAAATTTTACTCAGTTTACTATCGGTATAAGCAGTGGTCACTTTTACCTGAGCCACGGTATTCAAGTTGATCATTCCCGCCAACACAACTTCACCTTTTGATTTTGTGTCAGGTTTACTTTCACCCGTTAAACCAGCCGTATTAAAAGAAGCGCTATTAGAAAGCAATTCTCCATCGAGGCCTAACTTCTCGCCAGGTTTCAATTGAATAATTTCTCCGATTTCTACTGTTTCCGCTTTTACCACTTCTGGCTTATTGTCTTTTAAAACGGTGACTTCATCAGGACGCTGATCTAACAGACTTTTAATATTTGCTTGCGCTCTGGAAACGGCCAAAGTTTGAAAAACTTCTCCCACCGAATAAAATAACATAACAGCCACTCCTTCCGGATATTCACCAATCGCAAAAGCACCAGCCGTGGCAATTCCCATTAAGAAAAATTCTGAGAAAAAAGCACCTTGCCTAATGCTACCAACAGCTTCTTTTAAAACTGGTAAACCCACTGGAAGATAAGCGATCACATACCAACCAATTCTGATCCAGTCTGTAAACCAGTCGGGTTTTAAAAAATAGTCAAAGTATAGGGCAACAAGCAGCAAAGTCAAAGAGATAATACTCGGTAAAAACATTTTCACCGGATTACCATCGATATTGCCGTGATCGTGGCCATCATCATCACCGTGATCATGACCGTCGTGAGAATCATGATCATGCTTCTCGGCGGAGTTTTTGCCATGAAGCGGTTCTTCTTTTATTAACTTTTCAGCGCCGGCATCTCGGTAGATCTTTTCTTCTTCGGTGCAGCAAATTTGTTTTCCTTGCGCATCATAAATATGTTGATGTTTCATTTAATTAAGTTCTATAGTATCGATTTCTTTCATTAGGCGATCGGTTTCGGATAAGATGCCGAGTTGATAGTGTTGATTTAAATTGTCGATGTATTGCGTGATATTCATTGCTGTCTGTAGTCTATATTTGAAAGCCACGTACGGAAGCGTACAGTTTCAAAGATAAATATTTTATGGGAACAATGTATAGAAACTTGATTGGTGAAACTCTAGAGTGTTTCACTTCACTCGAGAAAATATCGATTCCATAGAATAATGAAAACACCCAGAACACTTAATTCGAATTTATTTACAAATGCTTCAAATCAAATCGTAAACTTCAATCCAAAACCAAAAAAAATCACCTACTAAAAAAAGTAAGTGATTGATATTAAAGTGGTCTCTCCAGGAATCGAACCAGGGACACATGGATTTTCAATCCATTGCTCTACCAACTGAGCTAAGAGACCTTTCGTTAATTGAGTGGTGCAAAAGTAACAACTTTATCCTTATCTCCCAAATCATTTGTATAAAATGTTCGGGAAAATTGTCAATATTATTGATTATCAGAGCCATTATTTTCCTCGCGACGAATTTGCTCACTCATTTCTTCTAAAACTGGCTTGATGGTGCTTTCTGGCAATTCACTAATTCGGATATACATCAACCCATCAATCGCGTCGTTAAAACTAGGATCTACATTGAAAGAAATAACTTTCGCATTCTGCTTAATATATTTTTTAATCAAAACAGGCAAACGCATTTCAGGCTCCAGATCATCGATAATCTTGTCCAGCTTATTTAGATCCGCTTCAACCTCGTCAAAGAAAAGATTTTTGTCCCTTTCCTTCAATTTAACTTTAAACTCATGTTTGGGGTGAATGTATTGCGCCACCGCCGAATCATAATAATGTGATCGCATAAATTCAATCATAAGCGATTTCGAAAACTCTGAGAATTTATCAGAAATACTTACGCCGCCCATCAGGAATTTATGTTCTGGATTTCGCAAACATACATGTACTATTCCGCGCCATAATAAAAAGAGTGGCAATGGTTTTTGTTGATATTCTGCCGAAATATAGGCTCGTCCCATTTCAATTACTTTGCGGAAAAATGGTCGCAATTCAGGGTCAAATTCAAAAAGAGAACTGGTGTAGAATCCATCAATCCCGTGCTTTTTCATCACATCACTTCCTAGAGCCATTCGGTAAGCGCCAACTAATTTCTGGCCTTTAGAATCCCATAAAAACAGATGATGATAATGTTCATCATATTCATCAAGGTCAAACGGTAAATTACTCCCTTCACCAATTTTTCTAAAAGTCAGTTCTCGCTGTCGCCCGATTTCTCGCATAACCGACGGAATATCATTGTACTGCGCAAAAAAGATTTCGTAATTGCCATTTCGGAATAACATTTTATCTTTCTTCGAAAGTTCTTCTATTTCTCGAATGATATCTTGTAGTGGCGTTTCATCGATAATATTCTGAACTAAATTTTCCTCTTGTAAAATGGGGAAATTTAATTTAAGATTTGGAATATTGAGTCGTTCTGCCAGCGATTTTCTTTTCTCATAATAAGACTTTAACAAGTGAATTTTCTTTTGCAGGAACTCCCCCATTTCTTCGATCGAATCATGATCTTCTAAAACTTTAACAGAAACAGGTTTTCCAACCCGTACACGAATTGGCTTTTCTCTTTTGTGCATCATTTCAGATGGTAATAAAAGTGTTTGCAAATCAGGGTGAAGTTTGGCAACCTGATAAAAAAGGCGACTATTCTTGGCGTGAAAATACATCGGTACGACCGGAACTTTCGCCATCTTAATTAATTTCAAGGCTGGTCTTTCCCATTTGCGATCCAAAATTTCACCGAACTCATTATTTTTATTTGAAACTTCGCCGGCGGGAAAAATTCCGATGCAGCCTCCGTTTTCTAAATGTTTTAAAGTTTCGCGCATCCCGGTAGCACTACTTTTCAATTCTTTTCTATTTTCAAAAGGATTGACGGAAATCACGTACGGTTTCATGGGTGCAATTTTCTCTAATAAAAAATTACCCATAATTTTAAAATCAGGTCGGATTTCTGTTAGAATTTTAGTCATTAAAATACCATCAATCCCACCTAAAGGATGATTGGAAACCAGAATAAACGGACCTGTTTTTGGAATTCTCGCCAGATCTTCTTCGAACACAATATATTTCAGATCTCGTTCGCGCACAAAAGAATCAAAGAAATCTTTGCCGACCTTATCTTTCAATGAATCGTATAATCGATTAACATCATCAATTTTTGTTAAACGCATCACTGCAGACGCCGCGGGATTTTTTAGAAATCCTAATTTGTTTAAACCTGATGCTTTAATCAAATCACTTTTAGAAATAAGACTCATTGGCAATTACTTGGTTACAACTTGTATTGTTTTCTGGGCAAATTGCTCCAACAATATCTTTTTGTGTTGATAAAATTTATTACAATCCTCTAAATTAGCATTTCTAATAGTATAAAGCGATACGTCTTTGATGATTTCTGTTTTAAAACCATCTTGTAATTCCACGGCGAGGTCATCGATTGCGTAGTACATATCTTCTAAACAAAGATCCAGGGAAATCGCTGAATTCTGCATTAAAGAGATTTTGATTTTATATTTGGCCAAAAGAGAAAAGATTTGACTCATATGTTCTTCTGCAATGAAAGAAAAATCGCGTGTGGCGATCCTCATCAGATGTTGATTTTCCTTTAAAATAAAAGATTCTTGTGAGGTTCGTTGTTCGCTCGCTCCTATTCGGGTTCCCTCATTTTTTGGTTCTAAAAAAGATTTCACATAAAACGGAATATTCTTCTGCTGAAGCGGTTGTAAGGTTTTTGGATGAATGATCGATGCACCATAATAAGCCATTTCGATCGCATCTTCGTACGATATATTTTTTAAAAGAGAAACATTATCAAATTTTCTCGGATCACCAGTCATTACGCCCGGAACATCTTTCCAAATCGTCATTGCCTCGGCATTTAAACAGTAGGCGAAAATGGCGGCAGAATAATCAGAACCTTCTCGTCCTAGCGTAACGGTAAAATTATTATCATCTGACCCGATGAAACCTTGCGTCACCAAACATTCATGATGATGCAAAGTGTTCATTTTATGTTCCGTCAGTTCCCAGTTTACATTTCCTTCGCGATAATTATTATCTGTTTTAATGTAATCTCGCGAATCACACCAAGTGTTTTTATAGTTAATTTCATTTAAATAGGCACTCAATATTTTGGAAGAGATTAATTCTCCAACACTAACAACTTGATCATAAACGAAATTATAATTCGGAGATTTATTTCTTATTAAAAAAGATTCCATATCATTAAATAACACTGAAATCTCTTCAAAAACCGAATGATTTTCTGGGAACAAATCTTGACAGATCAAGAGATGTTTTAATTTAATTTCTTCAATAGGAGCCTGACAATCATTCTTTTCAAAATATAATTGTATTACGTTCTCTAGCGCATTGGTTGTTTTTGCCATCGCAGAAACTACAAGAAGACAACTTTCAAAACCCTGCGTTTGTAAAACCAGGGCTACATTTCTTACACTTTGCGCATCTTTTACGGAAGCACCTCCAAATTTAAAAACCTTCATTCAAATAATTAAGTACCAGTCCTTTATTTTAAATAGAATAAAATATGAGCCTGACACTAAGGTTCAAAAATATTAATTCTGAACGAATAAAAAAAACTTGACCATAGATTTGGACTCCGCAGAAAATATTCAAGCGAACTTCAACAAACCTTCAAAATTAAAAAATGCTGCTGAAAATCTTTTTTAGTTAAACTAATGCGGGAAAGTCAAAGAATTTTACGAAATTTGTAACAACCCCAAAAGTAAAAAAATGTCAGATCAGTCGTTTCAAACCCTTGGTGAATTCATCATCGATAAGCAAGAAGATTTTTTGTATTCCACTGGTGAACTTTCACGTCTTCTCAGCGCGATTCGTTTAGCCTCTAAAGTGGTTAACCGACAAGTAAATAAAGCCGGAATTACCAATATTATTGGTGCTGCTGGAAATGAGAACATTCAAGGTGAAGAGCAACAGAAATTAGATGTTTTTGCCAATGACATTTTCATTGAATCTTTATCTCAACGAGAAGTAGTTTGTGGGATTGCGTCTGAGGAAAGTGATGACTTTATTGAAATCAAATCAGGTCCAAACGCTCACTTGAGTAAATATGTGGTTTTAATTGATCCTCTAGATGGCTCATCGAATATCGATGTAAATGTTTCTGTAGGAACGATCTTCTCCATCTACAGACGAGTTTCTGAACCTGGGACTCCGGTTGTATTGGAAGATTTTTTACAAAAAGGCGTGAACCAAATTGCAGCAGGATATGTTGTTTACGGTTCTTCTACGATGATTGTATTTACGACTGGAAATGGCGTAAATGGTTTTACACTCGATCCAAGTTTAGGAACCTATTATCTTTCTCATCCAAATATGCAGTTCTCTAGGACAGGAAATATTTATTCGATTAACGAAGGGAATTATGCAAAATTTCCACGAGGCGTAAAAGATTATCTTAAATATTGCCAAGAGGAAGAAGGGGAACGTCCATATACTTCAAGATATATCGGAAGTTTAGTTTCGGACTTTCACCGAAATATGATCAAAGGCGGGATTTATATTTATCCATCGACATCGCAATCGCCAAACGGTAAATTGAGACTTTTATACGAATGTAATCCAATGGCGTTCATAGCCGAACAAGCGGGTGGAAAATGTACAGACGGCTTCCAAAGAATTATGGAAATTCAACCGACAGAATTGCATCAGAGAGTTCCGTTTTTTGGCGGAAGTTATGACATGGTCGAAAAAGCAGAGCAGTTTATGAGAGAAGCCGCTGCACAATAATATTAGAAAATAAACTAAATCGGTCAGAGCGTGCTCTGACTTTTTTTTATGAAAAAAGCAACTTATAAACAATATCTTTTAGAGTTCAAAGAAGCCAGCGGAACATCTCGTGGAGTTCTAACAACGAAGGAAACTTACTATTTGGAAATTACAGAAGGTGAGAAAAAAGGAACTGGAGAATGTGGGATTTTTCGTGGTTTGAGTTACGAGGATATTCCAGAATATGAAGAAAAACTGGAATGGCTTTGTGAAAACATCAATGAAAATAAAAAACTGCTCAGAAAGGAACTTCTTCACTTCCCGTCGATTTGGTTCGGATATGAACAGGCAATGCTTAATTTGAAGAATGGCGAAGATCTATATTTCCCCAGTGATTTTACAGAAGGATATTCTTCTATAAAAATAAACGGTTTAATCTGGATGGGAGATTCAACTTCTATGCATCAACAAATAGAAGAAAAACTGAATGAAAGGTTTGACTGCATTAAATTAAAGATTGGTACCGACTGGAAAGCCGAAAAAGAAATTCTAAAAGAATTACGACAAAAATTTCCCAAAGAAGATCTTGAGATTAGAGTTGATGCGAACGGTGGATTTAGCTTTGAAGAAGCAAAAACAGTTTTAAAAGAACTGGCCGCTTTAGGAATTCATTCTATTGAGCAACCGATCAAAGCAGGAAATACGGCTGACATGGCTGAACTTTGTGCCATCACTCCCACTCCGATTGCTTTAGATGAAGAATTGATTGGTATTCTAAACTTCGACGATAAAAAGGAACTTTTAGAAATGATAAAACCCCAATTCATCATTCTGAAACCATCTTTGGTTGGAGGATTCTCCGGTACTGATGAATGGATTTCTTTCGCGGAAAAATTAAATATCGGCTGGTGGATTACGTCGGCATTAGAAAGCAACATCGGATTAAATGCGATTGCCCAATATACTTTTACAAAAAATCCAAAAATCCCACAAGGTTTAGGAACTGGCGGACTATTCATCAATAATTTTGAAACCCGCCTAATCCTGCACGGAGATCAACTGATGATGAGGTAATTACTGAAAATTAGAAACATTTTGTATCTATGTTTTTACGATTAGGATTTTGTAAACTGGCGGCAACTAAAAAAGGTTGCGGAAAGAAAGTATAATTTCTGTCTGCAACCATTATATATGTGAAATTTTCGTTGAATAAAATTAAGATTTCCAGTAGGTCCAAACTGCTCCGTTAAATACCGCTAATCTTTTTGCACCTGTTTTATTAACATAAACCATCATTCCGGGAGATGGATTTATAATATCATCAGTATCAAGCACCATTGGTAAAACCATCGCTTTATTCGGTGATTCTAATATAAGAACACCATCGAACGCTGAAGTTCGTGCTCCAATTATTACTTTACCACAACAATCCTCATCGGCAACATTGGGTTGAACTGCTAATTCAGCGGTAATGTCGGCTCCGTTCCCGCTACTTAAATCTACCCAATTTCCCAAACCTTTATAAAATTTAACTTTTGCTTTGGTAGGATTGGTGGCATCTAACACAATCGTACCTTGTCCCAATTGCAGGCCGCTAGGAAGTTTTTTTACATAGGGAAGTATAATTCCTTTGTTTTGCCCTTTTGGAAAATCTAATAAAACAGACGTTTTATCGGTCGCAGTTCCAATATCATCGCCAAAAATCACTTGTGCAAATGCAGTATTGAAAACTATTAATAGTAAAATTGATATTATATTTTTCATTTTGTTTTCGTTTAAATTTTAAAATCGAATAAGAATAAATTTACCTTAAATACTATGGACACGCTGGAGTAGAGAAACATGCCCACGCCCCGTCCGAGTAGATCTTGAGACATCTTTGGATCGTATCATATACCATCATTCCTTCTTGGGGTGTACTTATAGTACCTGCAGGATTTGCGTTACGAGTAATAATAAATCCTTTCGTATTTGACTCTAGGACGACGTGTGCGGATTTCCTAACCATCGGCCAGTTGTTAGCATCGGCAGTTCCAGCGCGTTCCAATAAAGAAATTCCCATGGTCGTGTCTGTACCCTGTCCGGGAGTTGCAGGATTAAAGCAAACAGCCGCCGCGGCGGCAATATTACTTGATTTTAGAATAGGACCCTCCACGTTATCGTCGGACTTTCCTTTATTAGATGTTGAAACAGAGCTAGAGATCGGGGTGCCTGTTTTAACTTTTTGACGACGTGCTATGATACTATCACTAACAGAAATCTCATATTTAGTTTTATGGGTATGATGCAAAGTCAAATATGAAGGCTGAATCTCTACCTCTGATTTATCAACTCTAGAAACATCTACTATTTCGGAAACATTAGCTAATAATTGATGGGTGCTAAAAAGCATTAAAAACGATACCAGTAGTGTTTTTAAAGTTCTTTCTTGATTTATAATATAATTTTTTTCCATAGTAAAATTGTTTAATAATTATAGAATATTAGATTATTCTTTCTTTAATACACTGGATCAATTAATCATTACTCAGTGGAATTATGAAAATTTCAACATTTTTACCGAGTTACAGTTAGATGATCACAATACAACACAAACAAATTTAATGATTATATCTACAAGGGAGTTGGATTTACTTATTAATTTGACAGGTGTAAACACCCTTTATTAAAGAAAGCGCAACTGTAAATCTTACGGAAAAAAAGCAGCAATTTAAAAAAGAAAATGTTGGATATTTTATGCGATTTACTTTGACGTCAGAATATCATCAATGATCATTTTTGCATGAATGCGGGAATTCTCTATAAACCAGAGATGAGTATCCTTTCCGCCGCAAACGACGCCGGCCAAATATAAACCTGCAACATTAGTTTCCATGGTTTGTTCGTTATAAAGAGGTTTTAAACAACTTCCTTGCAGTTCTATTCCGGAATTTCTCAGAAAAGAAAAATTGGGTAAATATCCCGTCATTGCTAGAACGAAATCATTTTCGATTTCGCGGATAATTAGTTGTTCATCTTTAAAAATGATAGAATTTGGAGTGATCTCTAAAACCTCAGCGTTAAAGTGTGCAGCAATAGTCCCTTCTCCGATCCGATTTTCAATATCAGGTTTAACCCAATATTTAACACTCTTAGAAATTTCTGAATGACGAATAATCATCGTAACATCTGCTCCCTTCCGATAGGTTTCTAACGCTGCATCTACCGCGGAATTACTAGATCCAATTACGGCAATTTTTTGATTAGCATAAGGATAAGGTTCAGAATAGTAGTGTTTTACTTTGGGCAAGTCCTCTCCTATTACATTTAATAAATTAGGAATGTCATAAAAGCCTGTGGAAATAATCACCTTTTTTGCCTGATAAATATTCTTAGTCGTTTCCACCGTAAAGAATTCGGCCCTTTTAATTTTTAAAACCTCTTCGTATAAGTTGATATTGATATTTTTCTGACGAGATACGCCTTGATAATATTCCAGAGCATCTCGGCGGCCAGGCTTTGGTGCTGTAGTTATAAAAGGAATTTCGGCAATTTCTAATTTATCAGCTGTGGAGAAAAACGTCATGTATAACGGATAATTATAAATTGAATTTACGATCGTTCCTTTTTCAATAATAAGATACTTCAGACCAGCTGTCTGGGCTTCTAAAGCACAATTTAAACCAATCGGACCACCACCAACAATTATGACATCATATAACTCCATTCTGTAAAGTTATAGAACTGAAATTTATTTTAAAGTAAAAACCCTACCAAAAGAAAGATTAATTTCTGTTTTTTAATAAAACCCAACCAGTATAAACCGTTCCGTCTGGAAGTGTAAGTACATACCAATATGAATCTGTGGCAACTACACGCGAAAGGGTTTTTCCATCCCATTCTAATCTAGATGTGCTTTCTTGCTCATAAATTTTCTCCTGAAATCGATTGTATACTTTTAAGTTTATACTCTCTCCATTGAATAGATCCAGTTCATTAATTATCCAAGTATCATTAACTCCATCATCATTAGGGCTAAAAGCATTGTGTAATTTTAGACCATTTTTGGGAGCACCAAGACAGTTAGAACCTGCAAATTTTACATAGAATCTAGTTACGCCGAAAGGTAGAGTGTCCGCATTAAATGTATTGCTATGTTGAAAATTGATTCCATCGCTGGAATACAGGATTTGTTTGTCACCGGTCGCGGTAACAGTGAAAATTTTCCCGTTTAAAACCACACTTGTAATTACAGGGACAATATATGGAATAACTTTAAATTCTGTGGAAAAAGTGCAACCGTTAGAAGAGGTAACATTAATTATATATATTCCTTCTGTTTTAACATCTAAAAGTTTATCAGTCGTTGAAACAATCTTGCCACTAGGATCAATCCACTCATAAGACACAATGTTGAGTCCAGAAAAATTAGGTTGAATGTTTGCCGGTTCTTCAAGACAGAAATAGTGATCATCAACCGTAAACATCGGTGTTTTTTTTAGACTTAATTCGATTGTCGTGAATTCTGGGCAATAATCCTTAGCAGTCACTTTAACGTAAATCTTTTTAACTCCTGAATTATCTTTAAATAAATAAGTACCTGGGGTTGCAATTTTTATATTGTTTTGTAAATCTGCTAAGCTGAGAAAATATTCAAAAATTGCTTGATTACTATAAATACTAGCTTCAACTTGAGTAAGATTAACTTCTTCAGTACCATCATTTCCAACATCACAAATGTTGACGGTTTGACCGCTATTTATTTTAACTTTAGGACCAAATTTGAAATCGACAGAAACAATATCAAAACATCCCGGTGCATTTTCAACACGAACCCATATTCGGCTGGTTGTTTCAGGAAAAGTAAATGTGCTAGGATTTTTAATAGGGACGCTATTAAGATTTTGAGCTTCTACTTTAGTAAAGAAAAAATTAAAAGTATAATCCTTAACCTTATTAGGATTAAAAATCATATAAGGTGTATACGTTGTAAGATCAACTTCAAATAAACCATCTAAGTTATCATCGCAAACAGTTATAATTGACATTCTTGCTTTTGGAGGAAACGCAGTAACCAATTTAATAGGAGCCACAGAATAGCAGAATTCTGTGTTTGAAGTAAATCTTGCCCACAACGTTACTGTACCACTTGTACTTGTTACAAATGTAGGAGCAATCTGTTTGGATTGAAGACCATTTTCGGCGTCCACCTTAGAATTATAATAAGTAACATTCAGTTGGTTTAGTAAATAACTATTCTGGTCTGAGTTGAATAACTGGGGCAAAGCGTCACTTAAAACAAATAGTTCGTTAGAATCCTGCTCAAAATCACATTTTTTAAGGATTGCTTCTGTTTCCAAAACAATTGTTGGTAAAAAATTTATAATTAAGTTTAAAGTCGATGCGGAATAGCAACCTGCGCTGTTTGAAACTTTAACATAAACCGTTGTGTTGCCAGAAACTAAATAAGTGGCAGGATTAGAAATGTTTCCAGAAAATGAATGAGTAGAAATGTCGTAATTCTTATAGTACGTAAAAGTATACGCCTCAGATCCCGAATATATTTGTGATTCAAATCGCCTCAAATTAATAGGCTCGCTCCCATCGTTATTGTTATCGCAAATCGTCCCGATATTGGGTGTTAAATTAGTGACAATTACTGGTGTGGCGCCTAAAGTGATCGTAATTTCTTTGATTTGGTTTGCACATGATGAATGCACAATAACAGCTAATTTGGCACTCCCCACGACATTAAAGTTTGTTATAGGAGTTCCCCCATTTTGTGCGTCTGAAAGATTTAAATAGTAGGTAACCGTTGCATTCTGCGACCCGACAATTTTCTGATCTAAATCAGACAAAGTGATGAGTTCTTCTCCATTACCATCAAAATCACAAAGTTCGATCTTAGTATTGATAACTACTTTAGTTAAAGTAATCTCTAATGTTTTAAGAGCATAACAACCAGTTGCGTCTGTAAACCGTATATAGAAAACTTTAGATACAAATGATCCCGTTATTGGTACATTTTGATTGCTGCCGATTTGTTTGGTATTCGATTGCGCATCTTCCAGTTTATCGAAATAAGTAAAACTAATACCAATAGGAGATTGCTTTAGCATTAATGATTTGGCATATAATTCTAAATCCACCGGTACAACTAAAGGTGTACCAGTATAGCAAATAGCCTTGGACTCATTTACCGCTTCTACTTTAGTAAAAGTTATATCCATATTAACGGTAGCGATACTAAAACATACCTCTCCCGGAATTTGCACTCGTACAAATATTTCATATTTCCCTTCGGTAATAGCCTTTAAAGGAATACCTTCTCCTAAATAAGCCTCTTGATAACTACCATAAAAACTCAAGATTGCATTTGGATTTGAGGTCACAAGATCACGAAGATTAAGATGAAAGTTAAAAGTTTCAGCATAGTCCCGACCAAAATCACACGTCGTAAATGAAAAATTAATATTATCATTGACTGCAGGGGAAGATAAAAAATTAATCGAAATAGGTCCGAAAACTGCACTGCACGACTTCGTTTTATATTTCACAAAAAGCTGTAATCCATTGATCACATCGATATTCGTAACTTCATTAGCGCTATTTGTTGCATCTGCTTCTGATAGATAGTAGTGAAGAGTACCGTCTAGTGGTTGGGTAAATAATTTCGCATTTAAGTTAGAAAGCGTATAATCCTTTTCAATATTGTCGTTATTAATGTCACACAAATCGATTTTATCTGTCAGTAAACTTCTGGAAAGTAAACTCAAATTTAAAACAGAAGTTTGATAGCATGATGAATCATTAATATTTTGAATCCTCACGTAAAAAACTCTATTGTTAGTAAGTGTAAAGTTTTCAGGTTGTGGATTATCTCCACTTTCTGCGTCTTCTTGACTTAAATGAAATGTAATGCTAAAATTACTAACTACTTGCGGCGTTACCTGTGATTTATAGTCATCAAGATTTATATCTATCGAATTACCCGAACACAAAACATCGGTAACATCCACTGCTATAGGATAATCAGGTGCAAATGTAACCGCAAATGAATCTTCTAAAATTACAGGAGTATTTGCACAAACAGGATAGGATACTTGTACGGTGTAAATTTCATTTTTTTTGGGGCAAACACTAATGCTTTCTCCTTTTCCCACAATTTCTTTGGCAGAATTAAACCAGGCAAACTGTGGAACTACCTCCGTACCAGCCGGCGTAAATTTCCAGGCTTCCTTAGTTGCTGCCCATATACCTGTATTTCTATCTGGTGGTGAGTAGCCCACCGTACCATCTGAATTTATTATTCCCAAAAGAGATTTTGCATGCTTAGTATCGCTGCAGGGAATCGGTTTATTCTCAACAAAAACTTCAATAGTGTTAGATCCCTCAGATAGTACAATTTGAGAAGTAGAGGATTGAGCATCACATCCTAATATTCTACCTCTATAAAAATTAACTACAAATTTTCTGAAAGGAGCCGTACCAACAACACTGTAATAAATTTCTGAATCGTCATTTTTAGAGAAGAATAAATCGTTATAAACTCCAAAAATAGTGTTTTTGGGAAGACCAATACTTGGATTAACATTTCCCACATTGGGGCGGTTCATATTTCCAACCCTTGATAAATCAAAAGTGACTACACCATTAGGTCCAATTACTACCTCATTGTAGTTGATACCAAAATAGCAAAAACTAAATGGAATTTTTATTTTACTTAGGAAATCATCATCAGTGTCAGCATTCATAGGCGTCCCCGAATTAAAAGGAACGACTGGCGCATAACTTTCTTTACTAACGCTATAAGATGTTGTTCGGTATAATGTAGGATACTCTACTACTTTAAGATCTAAGCAGTTACCATTTAATGGGTATCCACAATTGATAGTTGCATCTTGATCGCCATTAACATCTATAATTTTAGGATTGCTATAATTCTGCTGACCAAATAATGGAAGGTTTATTATCAGAAAGACATAAACTAAAAAAAATACTATTCTCTGCATTCTGTACAGTTACTTTTTTTTGTTGGTTACCTTTCATCATTTGTGTGTTTTTTATTAGAAGGTTATCTAATAGTTCGCAAAGTTACATTTTTTTTATACTATATAACTATATATTTCATTATACTTAATACATTGCAAAATAACATTCATTTATCATTCTATAAAACCAATGATAATACAATATGAATACATTGATTACAGTCCGATTAATAATTTACACGAATAATTTCAATATTTCAATAAATTCTATGGATTATTACCGATATTAAAGATTATAAACTTAAATTAAGACGATTTGGTAAATAAAATCCTCTATAACAGACATTTAAGTATCGAAATTAAAACAAAAAAAGTTGCAGATTAATCTGCAACTTCTATTTCTAATTTTGAAAAGTTAAACTTTATGGCTTCCAATAGGTCCAATTGGCACCATTGAAGACCGCTAGTCTTTTCGCGCCTGCTTTATTAATAAAAACCATCATTCCTGGTGCAGGACTCATGATGTCATTTGTGTCAGAAACAATTGGCAACACCATCGCTTTCGTAGTAGATTCCAAAACTAACACGCCATCAGCAGCTGAAGATCTGGCACCAATTACGGTCTTAGCAGCAAATCCATCAAGCAATGTTTGGCTAGCCATCGTAGAGGTGATATCTGCTCTATCCCCATTGCTTAAATCAACCCAACCAGGCGATGCATTGTAATAAAGAACTCGAGCTTTCGTAGCATCAGAAGCATCTAAGATTATAGTTCCTTCTGCTGGTGTAGATGAGATAGTTTTTACATAAGGAAGAATTATTCCTTTATTTTGATTGGCTGCAAAATCTAATAGAACTGAAGTCTTATTAACAGCAGTACCAATGTTATCTCCAATAATTACTTGGGAAAACGCAGACGCAGAAATGGTTAATAAGAAGATTGAAAATATATTTTTCATAAGTTTTTCTTTAAAATTTTTAAATAATTTAAAGCCGGAAGTTAATTTAACCTCCGCCTTGTAATACTAAGGACACGTTGGCTGTGAGAAACACGCCCAAACTCCATCAGCAAATAATTTAAGACATTTAGCGGTGGTATCGTAAACCATCATTCCTTCTTGCGGAAATTGAATCGCATTTACTTGTGCAGTCGTCACTCTAGTAATTAAAAATCCTTTCGTATTTGATTCTAAAGCAAGATGTCCAGACTTTCTCGCCATTGGCCAGTTGTCTGAAGTGTCCGCACCTGCTCGATTTAATAAAGTAATTCCAACTTTAGTATCCGAACCAGGACCCGCAGTATTGGCTGGATTAAAACAAGGACAGGGTACTATATTTACTCCGTAACCACGGCCTGTAATAGTTGTTCGTCCAACGACCGCCTGACTAATAATTACGATGTTAGCCGATGCCGCATTCCAATTAATAATGTTAAAGCTGTTACCGTTAATTAACTCCAAAGGAAACAAAGGCCCTCCGGACACTTTGCTGCCGAACATAGTTACTGCCCCTGTCGGACTGATTACAACTCTCATAAGTGGCGTAACTTCTGTACCTACCATCGTCCAAATTGATGGCGTACCCGTTTCATATAACGTACCATCAACGAAGCGAACATTAATCCCTGGGGTGCCTACTGATGCAAATTCCATCTCCTGTGAGGCTAAATCAACTCCATTAATATTCATATTAAAGGAATTATCCACACTTAAAATATCAAAGACAAAACCATTATTTGTGGCTGGTTGTGTAATTGTTTTTGATACACCATTTTCAGCAGTAAATGTTTCGCCCATTACCTGTTCTGTACAGATTGGCGCTTGTGCGAAGAGTTGATTATTGCTTAGCAATAATAAAAATCCCATTAGGAATACTCTAACAGCTAAATATTTGTTTATTTTAGAAATATTTTTCATTAAATTAATTTTGAATTGTTAAAAGACTTGAAATAAAAAAGTAGATCTTTCTTCCATGAAAGGAAAAAAGATAGAATAGAATAAAAAATTAAGCAGCAGGTGGGCCGCGTGTTGTAAAGGAATCCAAATAATATGCAGAAGAACTGTCTTCCACATAATATTTTATCGGTTCTTTTCTTAAGGAAAAAAGCAGAATTGATTTATTTTTATTAAACGCTTGATAGGAAGTATTTAATTTTTGAAATGAGAAACCAGAGCCTGCGTAAACCGCGACTGTTCTTCTATTACTGTTTAACGTAAAAGTTTCGTTTTCAACAGGAGTATAGAAAATCCGCTTTTTTTGAACAACAATATCTCGAGATTTCTTAGAAACTTGAATAACCTGCTGCTGCTTCGTTTCTTTTAAAACGATTGCTTCTACTGGTTTTTGTGACTTAGACTGAGCCACATAAACCACTACTGCATTAATTTTTTTATTTAAATCAACGATTTGCGCACCATTCGTGATATATAGTTTCCCGAGTTGCGACGTAACTTTTTTTGAATTGCTATTTTCAAAAACGATGGTATCAGCAGATATGATGTTGGCGGAAGAGACTGTTAATACAGTTCCTTCTTTAACAAAAATCTGCGCTGAAAGTGTTTGGAAACCAAAAAGAACAAAAAACAACAATAATGAAATTCTCAAAGGCGAGAAATCCCATGTTGTATTTATTTTTCGAAAATTCAGTTCCATCAGTGTTTGTGACCGCAAAGATAAGGTTATTTATAATAAACTGGCTTTTCCGCAGTAAGATGTTATCTTTTATTTCTAACTAATATATTATGTTAAAAAATACGAATTATCTGAAAAATTAAAAGAGAAGCACGATTACTAAACATAAAACTCTTCTTAACATTTCGAAAACTTTTTGACATATTGTTAGAACATAAATAATAAACCACTACAAAATCGCCTATTTCTCAACTGCTGACTTTTGTTTAAATTTGCGGCATGAACAATTCCATGGAAGAAGATAAAAAATCCCTCAATTTTATTGAACAAATTATAGAAGAAGATTTAGCCAAGGGTTTTCCGCAGGATAAATTACGTTTTCGTTTCCCTCCAGAACCGAATGGTTATTTACATGTTGGTCATACCAAAGCAATCTGCATCAATTTTGGTTTAGGTGAAAAATATGGCGCACCTGTAAATCTTCGTTTTGATGATACCAATCCTGAAAAGGAAGAACAGGAATTTGTTGATTCCATCAAAGCAGATATTGATTGGTTAGGGTTTTCATACGATCAGGAATTATATGCCTCCGATTATTTTGATCAGTTATACGATTGGGCGGTTCATATGATTAAAGATGGAAAAGCGTATGTCGACGAACAACCTTCAGAAATAATTACCGAACAAAGAAAAACTCCATTTGAGGATGGTGTAGATTCCCCCTTCAGAAATCGTCCGACGGAAGAAAGTTTGGAACTTTTTGAAAAGATGAAAAACGGTGAATTCGAAGAAGGAGCGATGTCTCTTCGTGCAAAAATAGATATGACTTCTCCGAATATGAATATGCGTGATCCCGTCATGTATCGAATACTGAAAAGACCTCATCATCGAACTGGTGACAAATGGAAAATTTATCCGATGTACGATTGGGCACATGGTGAGTCTGATTATATCGAACAAATTTCTCATTCTTTATGTTCGTTGGAATTCGAAAATCACCGTCCGCTATACGATTGGTATTTGGATCAAGTTTACGACGAAGAAAAAACCAGAAACAAACAGCGTGAATTTGCACGAATGAATGTTTCTTATATGATCACTTCTAAAAGAAAATTACAAAGACTCGTTGCTGAAAACGCAGTTACCGGTTGGGACGATCCAAGAATGCCGACCATTTCTGGAATGCGAAGATTAGGTTTTACACCAACTTCCATTAAAAAATTCATAGACAGAGTCGGCGTCGCAAAAAGAGAAAACCTAATAGATATTCAATTGTTAGAATTTTTCGTGCGTGAAGATTTAAATAAAATTGCCACTCGTGTTATGGCGGTCGTGGATCCAGTAAAATTAATCATAACTAACTATCCGGAAAATGAAGAGGAATGGTTAGAGACCGAAAATAATCCCGAACAAGAAGATGCGGGAATAAGAGAGGTTCCTTTCTCGAGAGAATTATATATCGAGCGAGAAGACTTTAAAGAAGAAGGAAATAAAAAATTTTTCCGTCTAAAATTAGGAGGAGAAGTTCGTTTGAAATCTGCTTATATCATTAAAGCAGAAAGTGTAGATAAAGACGAAAACGGCGAGATCACAACTATTTATGCAACGTACGATGACAAAAGCAAATCCGGAAGCGGAACTGAAGAGAGTTTACGAAAAGTAAAAGGAACTTTGCATTGGGTTTCGGCAAAACATGCAATTCCTGTTGATGTTAGAATTTATGATCGATTGTTTACTACGCCACAACCAGATGCTGAAAAAGAAATTGACTTTATGCAATTCATCAATCCTGAAAGTTTAAAAATCGTTCAAGGATTTGCCGAACCAAGTTTGAAAGATGCAGAAATCGGTCATCCATATCAATTCCAACGCATTGGTTACTTCACCAAAGACCGAGATTCCAGCGAAGAAAAACTCGTTTTTAATAGAACGGTTACTTTAAAAGATGGTTATAAACCAGAATAATTTTTAATGAAAATATTTAAAACTTCGGAACTCCCGAAGTTTTTTGTTTTACAAATCTATTTCATAATAGTTAGAAAACAGAAACATTTTCCACAACAGTAGAAATGCGTCAATGAAATGATGGATTTATTTCCATTTAAAATTGTCTTTAACTATTTGTAAATCTTCAGGTCTAAAATTGACGTTCGCAATTTTATAATTAACTTTGCACTAATTTAAATAAAATGAAAAAAAAACTCACTTTACTCTTTATATTAAGTTGTTTGCTTTCGTTCGCGCAAGAAACAATCAATTTTGAAAACGGAACATTTGCTGAAATTCTAGCCAAAGCAAAACGCGAAAAGAAATTGGTTTTTATTGATGCCTACGCGGTTTGGTGCGGACCATGTAAAATGATGGAGAAAAATATATTTCCACTTCCTGCGGTCCGAGCATATTACGACGCCAATTTCATCAATGCGAGAATTGATATGGAAAAAGGCGAAGGTTTAGCACTTGCGAGAAAATACGAAGTACGTTCTTTCCCGTCCTTCTTATTTTTAGATGGTGATGGCGAAGTTGTAATGCGTAATTACGGTTATATGGGCGAGCAAGATTTTATTGCGATCGCTAAAATGGCAAATAACCCCTTATTGTCTGCCTCTAATCCAAAAGAACTTTTTGACAAAGGAGAAAGTGATCCAGATTTTTTATTAAATATGATGCGCCAAAATTCTCAGTCTGATTACGCTTTAGCTAAAAAAGTATCTGAGCGATATTTTAATATCAAAAAGCATGACGAATTAACCCGCGACGATATAGGAATGTTATTGTACTTCCTAAAATCTCCGTCTGACGCGAATTATCAAGTATTTAAATCCCAAAAGAACTCGATCATTAAAGAAATGTCTGAAGATATTTACAATCAGTTTGATGCAAATATTAAAATTTCAGAAGTGATGGAAAACTCTTTGGATCAGCAGACTGGAACAATCAATGACGAGTATTTTTATAAACATGCGATTCCACTTGTTGGGAAAGCAGATGCAGAAATTGCATTGAATAGAATGAAAGTTATTTATTATCCTTCAGTCGGAAACTACAAGGAATATGAAAAAGCCGCTTTGGTTTATTATAAAAACGCTGAAAATTTTGACACGCAAGAATTATTCAAAGCCGCTTGGATCTTTAGTGAACATGTAGACAATAAAATATCATTGAAAAAAGCCGAAGAATGGGCTGAGAAGTCGGTGATGAAAGAAGAAAGCGCGGAAAATACTTTCGTGCTGGCAAAAATTTATGCAAAAACTGGAAAGAAAGAAAATGCTAAGATTTATGCAGAAATGTCCAAAAATTTAGCACAGAAAAGCGGCAAAGATGCTACGGCTGCCAAACAACTTTTAGAAAACTTAAAATAGATATTTCATTGAAAAAATCCTTTTTCGTCTTCGTCCTGCTTTTAAGTTACTTTAGTAAAGCTCAAAGTTCAGATTCCACTAATTTCCATCAAATTTACCTTAAAGCAAATGCGCTTTTTCTTCCCGTAGGAATTATTAATGCAGGCGCGGAATACCAATTAAAACAAAAGATTTCCCTTCAGGCAGACTTCCTCATTTCGCCTTGGAAATCTTTCAAAGGAAAACCAATGCAAGTTTATATGCTGGGTTTTGAAGGTCGGTATTATTTTAAAGAAGCCTTTAAACATTGGTATATTGGTGCGAATATTTCGACAGCGCGCTACATCATTCAAAAATGGAATTATTGGGGCAAAGGCCCTTACCAATTTACACCAGAATCTCCGATTTATATTGTCTCTGATCTTTATCAAGATGGTTTCGCCGTAATGTTAGGAGCGACAGTCGGTTACCAATTTCAATTGAATGACCGATGGAATATGGATCTTTTTTTTGGTGGCGGCAATGTCCAGAGTTTTTACAAAGGATTTCACAAAAAATTAGGAATTCGCTACGACACCGATTTAACTCGGAATTATAATCGAAGTGGCGAATGGGTTCCTTACCGCGGCGGGATAATGATCGCCTATAAATTAAAATCATGAATATAAAAAGTACAAAATTTGCAGTAATTGCGGCAATCACGTTCATCATCTTATTTCTATTTAATTACATCGGAAACACCGAACCAGATAAGATCGAACGCGCTTTAATGACTGCAGTTGCAGGAGTTATCGGTTTAACAATCGGAATGTGGTTTGTTTATAAAAACTCCAAAGACGACACGCATCACGATTTCGATTAAAGTAGAACATTTTGAATAAAAGTTTCTGTTTTTTCTTGACAAATCTCCTCTCCTATTTTTCTTCTCATAATTAATATCTTTGCACCATGATAAAAATCGGCAATATAGAACTGCCCGACTTTCCACTTTTGCTCGCGCCAATGGAAGATGTTTCGGATCCGCCTTTTCGTAAACTATGCAAAATGCACGGTGCAGATATGATGTATTCGGAATTTATTTCTTCGGAAGGATTAATTCGCGATGCCATGAAAAGCATGAAAAAACTCGATATTTTCGATTATGAAAGACCAGTGGGAATTCAAATTTTCGGTGGTGATGAAGAAGCGATGGCACTTTCTGCTAAAATTGTTGAGGCCGTAAATCCAGATTTGGTGGATATTAATTTCGGTTGTCCGGTGAAAAAAGTAGTTTGCAAAGGAGCTGGCGCTGGAGTTTTAAAAGACATCGACTTAATGATTCGTCTCACAAAAGCAGTTGTCAATTCTACGCATCTTCCAGTAACTGTAAAAACCCGTTTGGGTTGGGATACAGAATCCATTAACATTATGGAAGTGGCTGAAAGACTTCAGGAAGTCGGTGTAAAAGCCTTGACCATTCATGCAAGAACACGCGCTCAAATGTATAAAGGGGAAGCCGATTGGAATTACATCCATCAAGTTAAAAACAATCCTAATATCGAAATTCCGATTTTTGGAAATGGCGATATCGATTCGCCACAAAAAGCCTTAGAATATAAAAACAAATACGACTGTGATGGTATTATGATCGGCCGAGGCGCTATTGGATATCCCTGGATTTTTAATGAAGTGAAACACTTTTTTGAAACAGGCGAAATATTGCCAGAACCTACAATCACGCAACGATTAGAAGCAGTTCGCCAACATGCCGAATGGAGTAAAGATTGGAAAGGCGAAAGATTAGGATTAATAGAAATGCGTCAGCATTACGGGAATTATTTCCGTGGTATTCCGCATTTTAAAGATTTCCGACGCAAGTTTTTAGAGGTTTTTACATTAGAGGAAATGGATGGGGTGATCGCTGAAGCAGCAAATTTCTATTCCGAGTTCAGTTTCGAAACGCAAAATTAAATTTTAAATATTCTAGTTCGGAGCATTAAGTGTATAGCGATCTTGAAAATGAGGTCCCGCTTTCCGTTACAATCTTTTTGTATCGTTTTTTCAAACGACACAAAAAGAATTTCCACTGCAATCGGGGCTAAAAGATAACTCGCGTTATATCTATAAACGTTTAGTTTACACTAAAAATTAAATGAAAAAATTTTTTCTGTTACTCTTGATTTTTACAGTCTTCTTCAAATTTTTTGGGCAGAAAGCCGTAGAAGTTAAAATTCATCCACGAATTGAAGCGCTAACTATTTTCTACACTTTGGCAACTCGTGATACTTTAGATATTAAACCTACTCCATCTGTATACTATAAAGATTTCGATAGTTATTTCGAGAAATATAAAGACCATCAATCGCTCAATTGGTATAGAAATTTAGACACTTGGGACGGTTATGATTTATCTATAATTGGTTTGTTCCTCTCTAAAAAATATCCTTTTAAATTAGAAATCCCTTATGAGGGAACCCAGTTACGAAGTTCAAACATAGAGACGTTTTTGTCAAAATTTAATCAATTTTACAAAGACTGTAAAGTAGAATACTTTATAAAAACTCATCAAGTACAATATGCGAAAATAACCGCTTATGCAGAAAAATCAATTACTGATAGTAAAGTATTAGATGATGTCGCACAATTTTATAACAAACCTTCGGAAGGAAAAGTTTTGATTTTCGCTGACATTTTAAATAATTTAGGCAACAATGCGATTGAAATTAAGCACAAACCATACACGAATACAAAAATTTTCAAACTAGCGTATTTAGAAGATGACAATGTGCCTCAAACAAACGAGCATGAAGTGAAGTTCACACCACTGCAAAATGTTGTGATGCATGAAATTTCGCATTTGTATTTGAGTGATTTTATTCCGATATACAGAGATCAATTAAGTAGAAGAAAATCTTTGTTTTTAACAACGGCCTCTAATGAAGTCCTTACTGAAAATCAGTGGGAAAATGAATTAGACGAATTAATTGTTAGAGTTTGCGTTTCAAAAATTTTGGGTGAAAAATTTGGAAAAGAAAGAGAACTGCAAGAAATTGAAATTCAAGCTAAACATTATAAATATTTCCGGGAAGTTAATTTACTGTTTGATCAATACGTTCTCAATCGGAAAAAGTATAAATCCATCACTGATTTTTATCCCACAATAGTTAACTTTTTAGAAGACCTGAAATAATATGTTTGACTGTTCTGAAAGTATAGATCCCAAAATAGCCCTGATTGAACGGGTTTGTTTGAGCTCTTTTTTCTGGATTTATGCATGGTAAATGCTCAGGCAAATACAGAAAAAAAGCGAGCCGAGAAAGCAGGTTCCAGGCTACTGAAAAGTTGCAAGAATTTCCGTAACTTTTGCCCTATTTAAAGGACTAATCAACTAAATCAATGTAGATGCTGAAAGCAGAAAATGTAACTAAAACTTATAATGCAGGTAAAAAACTAGCGTTACAAGATTTCTCTATAGATGTTCCTGAAGGCAGTATTTATGGACTTTTAGGTCCTAATGGCGCTGGTAAAACTACTTTTATTCGGATCATCAATCAGATCACACAGGCCGATTCTGGCAATGTTTTTATCAATAATCAAAAATTGAATCCTGACCATATCCGACAAATCGGTTACATGCCGGAGGAACGTGGGTTGTATAAGAACATGACGGTTGGCGATCAACTTTTATATTTCGGTGAGTTAAAAGGAATGTCGAAGAATGAAGCGTTAACGCAGGCGAAATATTGGTTTGAACAATTAGAGATCGATCAGTGGTGGAAGAAAAAACTGAGTGAACTTTCAAAAGGAATGGCGCAGAAAATTCAGTTTGTCGTAACAGTTTTGCATCGACCGAAATTGCTGATTTTAGATGAACCATTTTCAGGTTTCGATCCTGTAAATGCGAATATGATTAAAGATCAGATCCTCAATTTAAAAAATAACGGAACTACAATTATTTTGTCTACCCATCGCATGGAAAGTGTGGAGGAAATGTGTGATTACGTAGCGCTGATCAATCAAGCTAAGAAAGTTTTAGACGGAAAAGTATTTGATGTTCGCGAACAATTCAAAAAGAATATTTTCAATGTTACTTTAGCAGACGTCAACGACGAGAAATTTGCGGCGTTTAAAAATCAGTTTGAAATTCATAATCCGTCTATGGAAAATCAGTTAATTTCTTTTGAATTAAAAAATGACCGCGACCAAAACCTTTTGTTAAATGAATTAATGAAAGTAGGAAAAATCAGATCTTTTGATGAGAAGATCCCGAGCATGAATGAAGTATTCATCAATGCCGTAAGTGGAAATGAAATACCAACTTTGGCTTTATAGGTTTGAACATCAACTTTAATTAAAATTATTCATGAGAAATATATTTCTAATTACCAAAAGAGAATATCTGACGCAGGTTAAGAAAAAATCTTTTGTTCTTCTTACCCTTCTAGCTCCACTTCTGATGATCGGATTTGTGGCTTTAGTGGCTTTTATGTTCAAAGCAAATGAAAGTTCAAGCACTTTTAACGTAGTCGATAAAAGTGGTCTTTTTGTCGGAAATTTGAAAAGCACGAAACAAATTAAATATGTTTTCGTACCCGCAGTTAACGAGAAATCTTTAACAGCAACTTTAAAGGAAATGGATGGAATCGAAGGATTACTCATTATTCCAGAATTAAAGGATTTGAATTATGATCAGTTACAAAAAGATACCAAATTACTGATCAATAAAAAGATCGGCTTCGATACTAAATCAAGTGTAGCTTCTAGTTTATCGAAAATCGTTAGAAAAGAAAAGGTTAAAACGCTGGGAATTTCGGAAGATCAGATGAAAAACCTGGAAAACAATTTCGAACTAAATACGCAAAATGTTGTTGACAATATTAGTTCTGATAATGATTTATCGTTCGGTGTAAAATCAGGCTTAGCCATGGTCTTAATGTACGCAGTCTTTATGTTTATCATTATTTACGGCGTTCGTGTAATGCGAAGTGTTTTAGAAGAAAAAAACAACCGTGTGGTCGAAATTATTATTTCATCGGTCAAACCATTTGAACTGATGATGGGGAAAATATTGGGTGTGACTTTAGTTGCGCTCACGCAGTTTAGCATTTGGATCACCATGTCTATTCTGGGTGCCTTATTTTTAAATACGGGATTTGCTGCTTTGCAGGATCAAATTCCAGGTGGTGAACAATCTTCCGAAATAATTCAGAAATTTGATTTTCAACAAAAGGCCAGCGAGATTTCTCATATTCTTTTAGAGATGAATTTCCCTCTAATTATTGCCGTATTTATTGTTTTCTTTTTGCTCGGTTATATTTTCTATAGTTCGATGTACGCGGCGATCGGTTCTGCGGTGGACAATGAAACGGAGACGCAACAGTTCACCTTATTCGCCATCATTCCTCTAATGTTAGGAATGTACGGGAGTTTTACCATTATGAATAATCCAGAAGGTCCGCTAGGATTCTGGTTATCGATGATCCCATTTACGTCACCGGTTGCAATGATTGCTAGAATTCCATTTGGAGTTCCGGTTTGGCAGATCTTAGTGTCAGCGACGCTGCTCTTAGTTTCAACTTTATTAATGATTTATATTGCGGCGAAAGTATACCGCGTCGGGATTTTAATGTATGGCAATAAAGCAACGGCTAAGGAACTTTGGAAATGGATTACCAGCTAATTCTGCTTTAGAAAAATTAATAAAAAATTCCATCAAAATTAATTGATGGAATTTTTTAATAGTTGAAAAGATATTTAGTTGAAAATATAACTTAAGCCAACACTTAAAACCTGTTCAGACTTCTTCTTGGCAATGCTTGGATCGGTTCCGGGTTCATTCATTAGGTTTTTGTAAGTATTACTTACGCCTAAATCGTATCGGGCCGTCAGTTCCAATTGTCTTTGGAAGGAATATCCTAATCCAAGACCAACTGCCACATTTAAACCATTTGCTTTCCCATTTACCCCAGGAAATTCTGGTAATTGATCTACGCCATAATAAGGTCGGTTCGTCGGTTCCCCTTCTACTTTCTGACTAATCAAGAAATTAAATTTTGGTCCTGCAATCGCAAAAAACTCTGACTGCGCTTCAGAAAAATAGGCTTTAAAATAAATCGGAACGCTTATATAGTTATTGGCATAAACTGCATCATAACCATTTTGGCCTTTCGCTTCGCTATCTTTGCCAGATTCTCCTGCACTTAAATATTCGATCTGTGGTTGCAAGTAAAACTGATCATTACTATCGATGGGGATCAAAGCCAAAACTCCACCGAAGCCAGAAAATCTTGCTCCAGAAGGATTGTGTGCGTTGCTTATTCTGGAATAAGTTGCGCCGGCATTTACCCCAAATCTCGTACTTCTAAAATCGATCTGCGCCGATGCTAAAACCGAAGCCAAAAGTGTTGAAGTTAAAATTATCTTTTTCATCTTAATTGTGCTGGTGGTATCTTATCCTAAAACTTTCGCGACAGTTGCACCTATTTCTGCTGGAGAATCAACCACGTGACTTCCGTTTTCTCTCATGATCGCCATTTTTGCTTGAGCAGTATCATCGTCACCGCCGACAATTGCACCTGCGTGACCCATTGTTCTTCCTTTTGGAGCAGTTTGTCCAGCGATAAATCCAACAACTGGTTTTTTAGAACCACTTTCTTTATACCATCTTGCTGCTTCTGCTTCTAGGTTTCCACCAATTTCACCGATCATTACTACTGCTTCAGTATCATCATCATTAATGAATAATTCCAACGCTTCTTTCGTAGTCGTTCCGATGATTGGATCACCTCCGATACCGATCGCAGTAGAAACTCCGTAACCTGCTTTTACTACTTGGTCAGCAGCTTCATAAGTTAAAGTTCCGGATTTAGAAACGATTCCAATTTTTCCTTTCTTGAAAACAAACCCTGGCATAATACCAATTTTCGCTTCGTTTGGAGTGATAATTCCCGGACAGTTTGGACCGATCAATCTGCTATCTTTGTCAGCAAGGTAAGCTTTCACTTTCACCATATCTTCTATTGGGATTCCTTCGGTAATACATACGATTACTTTGATTCCTGCTTCGGCAGCTTCCATAATAGCATCTGCAGCGAACGCGGGTGGAACAAAAATAATACTAACATTAGCGCCAGCTTTTCCAACTGCATCGGCCACTGTATTAAATACCGGTTTTCCTAAATGTTCAGAACCACCTTTACCTGGAGTTACACCACCAACTACATTAGTTCCGTATTCGATCATTTGACCTGCGTGGAAAGTTCCTTCGTTCCCGGTAAAACCTTGTACGATTACTTTAGAATCTTTGTTTACTAATACTGACATTTTTTATTTTTTAAATTTATTATTCAATGATGACAAAATTACTTAATAATATTCGAAATTAATAAGGTCCTTAGTCGTTATTTCAAATTTTTAAGTTTGATTTCTTTTCTTAAATATTGTTTGAACTCTTCGGCGATTGGGCCAAAATAAGTTCCTTTTTTCAGATCACGGTTCACGCCGCATTTGGCTAAAAGCACGGTTCCGGTTTCTACGCGAACGCCCGACGCCATTCCTACTTGACCCCAAATGGTAACCTCATCTTCAATGATGCAACAACCTGCAATACCCGTTTGGGAGGCAATTAAGCATTTTTTGCCAATGATGGTATCATGTCCGATTTGAATTTGATTATCTAAAACTGATCCTTCACCGATAATGGTAGAATCTGTAACGCCACGATCTATCGTGCAGCCATTTCCTATTTGAACATTATCTTCAATAATTACATTTCCAACGGATATTAAACGGTCAAAGTTTCCATCTAATTTCCTGTAATAAAAAGCGTCGCCTCCAAGTACTGTATTGGATTGAATGACCACATTATCGCCAATTTCAGTTCTGTCGCCGATGACCACATTTGGAAAAATAAAACAGTTATTTCCTATAGTCACATTATTACCGATGACCACCGAAGAATGAATTTGCGTATTATCACCAACTTCTAACTCATGAAGCGTTTCACCAAAGTTGGTAATCTTAGTAAAATGATTATTAATTTTATTAAAGTCCCGAAAAGGATCATCAGAAATTAACAAGGCTTTTCCGGGTGGACATTCTACTTCTTTATCAATTAGAATAATTGTCGCCGCAGAATTAAGGGCTTTCTCGTAATATTTGGGATGATTTACAAATACGATTTCCCCACTTTTCACCCGATGAATTTCATTCGTTCCCAACACCGGAAAGTTTTCATTACCGATCATTTGAGCGTCAATAATTTCTGCGATGGATTGAAGGGTTTGTGGTTTGGTGAAAATCATAAATGAATTTTGCTAATTATTTTACTCTTTCTAAATAAGATCCGTCTTCAGTATTTACTTTGATTTTATCTCCTGCTTCGATGAACAAAGGCACCATCACTCTGGCGCCGGTTTCAACGATAGAATTCTTAAGTGCATTTGTAGCAGTATTTCCTTTCACACCTGGATCTGCTTCTGTAACATCTAAATAAACCGTCGGTGGAAGTTCCGCGGATAAAGGAGACTCGTCTGAATCTTTTAAAATAATCGTAATTTCTTCACCTGCTTTCATGAACTGAGCATTTTCAATCATGTTTTTATCAAGATAAATTTGAGAGAAATCATCGTTATTCATAAAATGGTAACCATTATCATCCTCATATAGATATTGGAATTTTCTCGTAATTACTTTAACCTCATCAATCTTATGACCTGCAGAGAAAGTATTATCTAGTACTTTACCATTAGTCACTGATTTCATTTTTGTTCGTACGAAGGCAGGACCTTTACCTGGTTTCACATGCATAAATTCAATAATTTTGAAAATATCATTACTGAATTCGATACACATTCCTTTTTTAATATCGTTGCTTGTTGCCATCTATAAATAGTATTATTTTATTTTTGAAGTTCAAGAGGTTAAAGTCTTGAAATTATTACTTGGATTATTATTCTTTACCTGTTCCGTATCCTTTCACGATTCCTCTCGGTGAATTTCTGATAAACTCTAAGATCTCGTCGCGTTCTGCGGTGGGTAACATTTCTTTTTCAATATAACTTTGCGCCTGAGAAATATTCATTTTCATTTGAAAAACCGCTCGATAAATTTTCTGAATTTCAAAAATCTTATCGTTGGTAAATCCTCTTCTTCGAAGTCCGACAGAATTTATTCCGGCATACGTCATCGGTTCACGAGCAACTTTCACATAAGGCGGTATATCTTTTCTCACCAAGGTTCCACCAGAAATCATCACATGTTTTCCGATTTTACCGAACTGGTGAACGGCTGAAAGACCTCCCATTACGGTGTAATCTCCAATTTCAACATGACCTGCGATTCCGCAACCGTTAACGATAATTACATGATCACCTATTATACAATCGTGTGCGATATGTGAGGTTGCCATGATCAAACAATCGTTTCCAATTTTAGTAAAACCTAGAGCTTTTGTTCCTCTGTTCACTGTTACACATTCCCGAATTGTCGTTCCATCACCAATAATAACTTGAGTGTCTTCTCCATCGAACTTTAAATCCTGTGGAATTGCAGAAATCACAGTTCCGGGAAAAATGCTACAATTCTTTCCGATTCTCGCGCCGTCCATTATTGTGACATTGGATCCAATCCATGTACCTTCGCCAATTTCTACGTCGCCGCCAATTGTGGTAAATGGTTCGATTGTTACATTCTTGCTGATTTTTGCACGCTTATCTACGGCCGCTAGTTGATGAATCATTTATTCAGGTTTATTTTTCGCCACCTGTGCCATTAATTCTGCTTCTACCACCACGCTATCTCCTACATAACCGTAACCTTGCATGTGAACAATTCCACGTCTGATTGGTGAGATTAATTCAATTTTGAAAACCATTGTATCACCGGGAACTACTTTTTTCTTGAACTTAACTTTATCCATTTTGATAAAATAAGTCGAGTAATTTTCGGGATCTGGAACGCTAGCTAAAACCAAGATTCCACCAGTTTGCGCTAAAGCCTCTACTTGCAAAACGCCTGGCATCACTGGTTCTTTTGGAAAATGTCCAACAAAAAATGGTTCATTCATCGTAACATTCTTCAACCCAACAACGTGAGAATCAGAAAGTTCTAATATTTTATCAATCAGTAAAAACGGGGGTCTATGCGGCATTAAGCGCATAATTCCATTAATATCGAAAACCGGTTCTTTGTAAATATCGATATCTGGAACGTTCTTTTTCTTTTGTAATTTCCATTGTCTGTTTAATTTCTTCGCAAACTGGGTATTTACAAAATGTCCGGGTTTATTCGCAATTACTTTCCCTTTAATTTTCACTCCAACCAAAGCCAAATCACCGATCACATCTAACAATTTGTGACGCGCTGCTTCATTAGGATAATTTAAAGTAAGATTATCCAAGATTCCGTTCGGACGAATAGAAACTTCATCTTTACCAAAGGCTTTTTTTAATTTTTCTGCGGTTTCTGGCGTCAACTCTTTATCAACATAAACGATTGCGTTTGAAATATCTCCACCTTTAATTAAACCGGCATCCAAAAGCATTTCTAATTCATGTAAAAAACTAAAAGTTCTCGCCGACGAAATTTCATTTTTAAAGTCTGAAATGTCTTTTAAAGTTGCATTTTGAGTTCCTAAAACTTTCGTTCCAAAATCGACCATCGTCGTCACTTCATAAGTATCAGAAGGAATAATTGTTATTTCTGAGCCTGTGGTAGGATCGCTATAACTCAACACTTCTTTTACCACCAAATATTCTCTGTCCACGATCTGCTCTTGTATTCCTGCTTTCTCAATCGCTTCTACGAAAAACTTAGAAGAACCATCTAAAATTGGTGGTTCGGCGCTGTTCATTTCTAAAATTGCATTATCAATATCACAACCAACTAAAGCAGCTAGCAAATGCTCACAAGTGTGAATTCTAACCCCTAATTTTTCAAGTGTTGTTCCTCTTTCAGTAGTCGTTACGTAATTAACATCTGCTTCAATATGCGGATGACCTTCCAGATCAGTTCTCACAAAAACAAACCCGGTATTTTCTTTTGCGGGTTTCATTGTTAAAGTTACGTTGCGACCAGTATGCAGTCCTATGCCGGAGAGAGAAATCTCTTCGGCTAATGTTTTCTGTTTATCACTCATTAGTTTTATCTGTTGAGTTTAACTCAAGATTATTTATTCGTTTAACAATATCGGTGAAATTCCTAAAATGAATGTAATTACGACGGTAATCACTTGCTTTGATGGCTGGTGAGCCGTAGAGACTTTCGCCGTCTTTAGGTTTTTTATTCACCCCACTTTGGGCTTGTATTTTTACTTGATTTCCGATCTGAATATGTCCAGCAATACCCGCTTGTCCACCGATCTGGTTCCAGTCGCCAATGATCGTAGATCCTGCAATGCCTGCCTGCGCAGCAATTACATTATGCTGACCAATTTTTACATTATGAGCAATCTGAATTAGATTATCAATTTTAGTTCCTTTACCGATAATGGTTGAACCAATGGTTCCGCGGTCAATGCTGCAGTTAGAACCAATTTCTACATTATCTTCAATAATCACGTTTCCTAATTGAGGTATTTTTTGGTATCCATTTTTAGTCGGCTGAAATCCAAAACCATCGGATCCGATTACGCTGTTAGAATGAATAATACAATTATCGCCAATCACGCAGTAATCGTAAATACGGACGCCGCTGTACAAAACACAGTTTTTACCTATTTTCACGTTTTTTCCAATAAAAACTTGAGGATAAATTTGGGACTCATCGCCAATTTTTACTTTTTCAGAAACGCAGGTAAAAGCACCAACATAAACGTTTTCACCTACTGTGGCAGTTTCATGGAAAACCGCTCCTTCTTCGATCCCAGATTTGCGGCCTTGCATCTCTTGATACAGATTCATTAAAACCTGAAAAGCAATATAAGCATCTTCAACAGCAATTATGGTAGAATTATATGGTTTGTTGGCTAAAAGTTTCTCGGAAACAATAAGAACTGAGCACTTAGATTGATCGATATGCTCTACAAATCTCTCTTGTGCAACGAAAGAAAGATGACCTTCTTCTCCATTTTCAATAGGCGAAACTCCTGTGATTAGCGCCTGCTCATCTCCTATGATTCTTCCGTTAATAAAATTTGCAATCTGTGACGCGGTAAATTCCATATCTGGCAAAGATAACAAATTCATAAATATCGCAAATCATTTGACCTGACAAAATAGAACTTTAAATTTCCCTAGGGAACGACAAAATATACTTCGTATTCAATTGGTTAATGTAGGATGAAAGAATTTGATTTTCAGAGCGATCGAGCGTTATTTTCTCGCCATTTTTTTGAAGGAGATAAATAGGCTGAATTTCAGAATTGTAAGGCAATAGATTTCTTGAAATTTCATCAACCAGATCTTCACCGATTCCTGCTCCGAACTTGGCCGTTGTTCTGTCAATTTTATCTTGAATAAACTCTTGTTCAAACGGTTTTGAAGAAAGAATTGTTTTCGGAAAATTTCTTTGAATAACACATTTACATAAATACGATAAGACAAACTCTTCATCTTTTGTCCAGAACTTAATGGCCTGAATCATATCATTATCATCCAATTCTGTAAAACGCTGAATATCTTCGTCCGTCGGTTTTTCAAAGTCGGTTTTATATAAGAAGTAAGATAAGTTTTCTGAGGCTGGTAACTTCTTTCCTTGAGAAACTAACAATTTTGCGCGAACTAAAATCTTTACCAAAAGATATTCCGCCAGCGCAGCCGTTTTATGATAATAGACTTGCCAGTACATGAACATGCGCGCGGTCAAAAAGTTTTCAATGGAATAAATTCCTTTCGCATCGATTACCAATTCCTCGTCAGACACATTCATCATTGAAATGATGCGCTGCGTGTTTACATTTCCTTCCGCAACACCTGTGTAAAAGCTATCGCGTTTTAGATAATCCAAACGGTCAACATCTAACTGAGAAGAAATAAGTTGGTTAAAAAATTTCCGATTGTATTGCCCTTGAAACATTTCCATCGCCATCGAAAGTTCTCCGTTGAATTCTTCATTCATCTTATTCATCAACAGAAGAGACAACTTTTCGTGATGCCAATCATCCATCAACATATTTTCTAAAGCGTGTGAAAAAGGTCCGTGACCGATATCGTGCAGCAAAATTGCTAATAAGGCGGCTTTTTCTTCCTCTTTAGAAATTTGAGTTCCTTTCAATTTTAAAGTTTCCAAGGCGGTGAACATTAAATGCATCGCGCCTAAAGCGTGATGAAAACGTGTATGCGTAGCGCCTGGAAAAATTAAATTGAGTAAACCGGTCTGAGAAATACGTCGAAGTCTTTGGAAATAAGGATGTTCAATAACATCAAATAAAATTTCGTGGGGAATATTGATAAATCCGTGAACAGGATCATTAATTATTTTGAACTTATTAGTCATAGTAGCAGTTTCTCTAAGGACAAATTTACGATTAACTTTTTAGGAACTGAAAAATTTACTTTAAAGGATAAGGCGCTAGCATTCATTAATAATATGATTTCAACTTATTAGTTAAATTTATTCCATTTAAGTTTAACTCAACTTTAACTTCGCATTACAGAAAAGTTGGCAGTAATTGTTTGTATTTTTGAGGAACACTAAGAAAGCAGAATGTAAGTGTTAATGCACTTTTGATACTCTATTCTGAAATATTTAAAACAAATTGATAATTATATGTCAAAACTTATTTGGATTGATGATGAAGTAGATTTACTTAAACCACATATTGTATTTTTAGAAAATAAAGGATATCAGATTACGGCGGTGAACAATGTAAATGAAGCCTTGGAGATGATTGAGAAAGAAAATTTTGAGTTGGCTTTACTTGATGAAAATATGCCGGGAATTTCGGGTTTAGAAGCAATTCCGATGATCAAGAATATTGATTCGGCCATTAAAATCGTGATGGTAACCAAGAATGAAGAGGAATTGATCATGGAACAAGCAATCGGTTCTCAGATCGCTGATTATATTTTAAAACCTGTAAATCCGAATCAGATCCTGTTATCTTTAAAGAAAAATTTACAACAGGAAACTTTAATTGAGCAAAAAACAATTCTCGAATACCAGCAGGAATTCCGTAATCTTTCTATGGAATTATCTTACTTAAAAACCTACCAAGAATGGGCAGAATATTACAAGAAAATTCTGAATTGGGAAATTAAATTTGATAAAGTATTTGACAATGAGTTTGCTGATCTGTTGCAATCTCAAAAAGAAGAAGCGAATATTCAGTTCTCAAAGTTTATTGAAAATAATTATGAAGATTGGTTAAACTCCTCTGATAAACCGATGATGAGCCATACTTTATT
The DNA here is from genome assembly GCA_038242555.1 of Flavobacteriales bacterium. GTDB lineage: Bacteria > Bacteroidota > Bacteroidia > Flavobacteriales > Weeksellaceae > Kaistella. The sequence continues at coordinate 41,690 of JBBSRZ010000013.1, forward strand.
TAAAGAAAAGATAAAACCAGAAGTTGAAAAGGAAAAAGTCCTGTTGCTAATGATCGATAACCTTCGTTACGACCAATGGAAAGTAATCGAACCCTTGTTCACGAAGTTCTATCAGAAAACTTCTGAAGATTATTATTACAGTATTTTACCTACGGCCACCCAATATGCAAGAAACTCTTTCTTCGCTGGATTAATGCCCTCTGAAATTGAAAAGAGATTTCCGCAATATTGGTTCAATGATAACGAAGACGGAAATAAAAACGAGTACGAGCGTGACTTTTTAGAAGATCAAATGAAACGTTTAGGACTTTCTGGTAAGTCGATGAAATATATTAAAATCTTAAATTCAGATTTTGAACGGAAGATCTTAGACGATTTTAATCAGCATAAGAATAACGATTTACTGGTGATCGTATATAATTTCATTGATATTTTATCGCACGCGAAAACCGACAACGTTATTGTTAATCAATTAATTAGAGATGATAAAACTTTCCGATCGTTAACGTATAATTGGTTTGAGAATTCATCTTTATTAAAGATCATTAAACAAGCCGCCGAAAGTGGATTCAAATTGGTGATCACCACCGATCATGGAACTATCTACGTGAAGAAACCGAGTAAAGTGGTTGGTGACAGAGAAACGTCCACTAATATTCGGTATAAAACGGGAAGAAGTTTGACGTATGAAAACAGCGATGTTTGGGCAATTTCTAATCCAGAGAAATTATTTTTACCAAAAGGAAATTTAAGTTCGAAATATATTTTTGCAAAAAATAATATTTTCTTGGCGTATCCGAAAAACTACAATCATTTTGTTAATTATTATAAAGAAACGTATCAGCACGGCGGCATTTCTCTAGAGGAATGTATTATACCGATCAGCATTTTAGAACCTAAATAGTTTTTTTCATAGTTTATTTCGTTTGGGTTCGAGGGCGGAAAAAATCTTTGATTTTTTCCGCTTTTTTGTGGAGTGAATTCAGATTCAGGTCTAGAAATTAAAGGCTAAGTTGTATTTTTGAAAACAATTATTATTTTTATGAAAATTATCTCTTATAATGTGAATGGAATTCGGGCGGCTTTTACCAAAGATTTTTTAGGTTGGCTGACTTTTGCTGATCCTGATGTGATTTGCATTCAGGAAAGTAAAGCGGGCAATGACCAAATCGATATTAAAAGTCTGCAAGAAAAAGGGTATTACAGTTATTGGCATTCTGCGCAGAAGAAAGGATATTCGGGCGTGGGAATCGCGTCTAAAACAGAACCGAAGCACATTGAATATGGTTGCGGGATTGAACATTACGATTCCGAAGGTAGAATTATGCGAGCAGATTTCGAAGGTTTTTCGGTAATATCCGTTTATGTTCCGTCGGCGTCGAATATCGAAAGATTAGATTATAAAATGAAGTTCTGCTATGACTTCTTGAATTATATCAAAGAGTTAAAGAAAACGATTCCGAACCTTATTATATGTGGTGATTTTAATATCTGCCATCACGAGATTGATATTCATAATCCGGAAGGATTAAAAGGCACCTCTGGCTTTTTACCAATGGAAAGAGAATGGCTCACCGACTTCATCGAAGAATGTGAATTAATCGACAGTTTTCGGTTTTTTAATGATCAACCCGAAAATTACTCTTGGTGGAGTTACAGACAGAATTCGCGAGCGAGAAATAAAGGCTGGAGATTGGATTATAATTTCGTGTCTTATACGTTGAAAGAAAAACTATCTCGTGCCGCTATATTGAAAGAAGCAGTTCACTCGGATCATTGTCCGGTTTTGGTAGAATTTTCTTCCTTATAATATACACGACCTTCTTGATGAAAAAATAAACTTCTTAGAATGCAATTGCTGCGACCCGAGCCGAATGGAGCTCTCCGCCGCGGCGGAAGCGGGAATGGAGCGAGGAAATTGTCGCCCAAAGAAAAAAGCCAACTCGAGAGAATTGGCTTTGGTTTTTTATAACGTAACTATTAAGAATTGTCGATAATTTCGTATTCAACTGGCATGGTTCCCCGCGCTGTATTTCCGATCGCATCAAAGGCTGCTTTAGAAAGATCGAGCGCTCTAGAAGAATGAAAAGGACCGCGGTCATTAATTTCTACTACAACACTTTTACCCGATCTCAGGTTGGTTACTTTAACCAAAGTCCCGAAAGGAAGCGTTCTGTTGGCTGCGGTTAGTTTCGTATTATTGAAAATATCGCCGCTTGCTGTTTTTCTACCGTTAAACTTATCGTGGTAGTAAGATGCGAAACTTGTTTTTTTAGCATCTTCGGTATCATTATTGAAAGAATAAAGTCCGAGCGTTGAAATCATCATTATGATTAGGAGTGTACCTCTTTTCATCATTTTGAATATATTTTTATTGGTTTTGACTCTGCAAATTTATTCCGAAATTCA
>JBBSRZ010000014.1:0-43928 GCA_038242555.1 Flavobacteriales bacterium
AATAGTCTCGTCCCAAGTTTTTTCTTTGAAAGAATTTTGTACTCGTTGGTCAATTTCAAAGGCATTTCCAGTTGCCATTTTAGTCGTTCCTTTTCCTCTTTTTATTTTACTCATCAAAGTTTATTTAAATATTTTTTCTGCAGCGATTATGGATTCTGGCCGTCCTACATCAATAATAGTAGCAGAATGCTCGTAGCCGTGAATGCGTTCGTAACTCATTAAATCCAGGTATTCTTCCATAATAGAAAATTTACCTTTCCGTTTTATTTTATCAAATATGCCAGGTCTTACGCAATGAATTCCACTGAAAGCCAAAGGTTTAAATCCTTTGTTAAATTCTGCCAACCGTTGTTCGCCGCTTTCAACATTTAACCAACCTTTCAAAATCATTTCTGTGTTGAAAAGGAGTTTGCGGGAACTTTTTCGATCGGAGACGGCTAAAGTAGCGAAATCTTTTTTTTCATCGTGATATTCAATAAAATAATTTAAATCTAAATCAGTTAAAATATCTGCATTCATAATGATGAAATTCTCACCGTAATCCAGATGTTTTCTAGCAAAAACCAATCCACCTCCCGTTTCTAAAAGTTCGTCTTTCTCGTCGGAAAGTTCAATGTTAGAATTGAAATTATCGTTCTTTTTAAGAAACTCACTTATCTGCTCTCCAAAATGATGAATGTTGATCACGAAATCATTGATCCCAAAACTTTTGAGATATTTTATATTTCTCTCGAGTAACGGAACGCCATTCACTAAGGCCAACGCTTTCGGATGATGATCTGTAAAAGGTTTCAATCGAGTTCCTTTTCCAGCCGCGAATATTAATGCTTTCATTTGTGATTTTTTAAATCGTGCGTTTACCCGATTAATTGAGTTGTGGCTGCTCGTCGTGATTAAGTGATACAATCGTTTCTGGATATTGTTCTCGAATATACTCAGCCGTTTTTTTCGCCGCGTAAACCGAACGGTGTTGTCCGCCCGTGCAGCCAAAGTTAATTTGTAAGTGTTCGAAATTTCGAGCAAGGTAATTATCAATGTTGATGGAAACGATATTTTTGACCAATTCCAAAAATTTGGGCATTTCTGTCTTCGTTTCTAAATAATCCTGAACTCCTTCATCGCAACCTGTTTGAATTTTATATTCTTCAATTCGACCAGGATTCAATATGCCGCGACAATCGAAAGCGAATCCGCCACCATTTTCGGTGTTGTCTTTTGGTATTCCTCCTTTTTTGTAGGAAAAACTATGTATTTCTATTTTTAAACTCATTGTATTTTTTCTTTTTTAATAATTTCTTCACTCTAACTTAATGGTGAAATTTGGTACTTCTCTATTTAATCATCTTTTCGATTCTTCCTTAATTTCATTAGATTTTAATGCATTTATAATTTCTTTCAATTCTGGATATTCTTCCATTTCATCCCAGGAATTCGAAAATATAAATAGGTTTTCAATGCCGTTATCAATGCTTGATATGAAATGTTTTTTCCTTTGAATTAAGCCACGAAAGCCATACGCGCCCAAAACTTGTAAAAACCGAATCAACTGGACAGGCTCCACCGAATTTTTTAGGTGAATTTTTTCCTCGTTTTCCCAAAAAGAGAAATAGTAATCGAGCATTTCACTTTTAAAATCTGTCGGAAAATTAGCTTTAGCTTGAAACAGAAAAGAAATCACGTCATAAATTAAGGGACCTTTCATGGCGGACTGGTAATCGATAAAGAAGATTTCATCTTGATCATTGACCATAATATTCCGCGCCTGAAAGTCCCGCATCATAATTCCCGTCGGTTGCACACTTTCTATTTTTGAAACTAACTTTTTAAATTCTAATAATAAAGAAGATTTATGGTAAGGAATTTCTAGAACGTCAACGATGAAACTTTTGAAATAGAAAAGATCACTTGTAATTGGTAATTCATCATACTTTTCATATTCAAAAGTCTTAGAATAATCGATTTGATTTTCACTTTTGAACTGAGTTTTGGCGAGTTGTTGCAGTGTTTTTTTAACTAAAGTTTTCACACGTTCAGTTAATCCTTCTTTTTCGATGATTTCTGACAAAGTATGTTCACCAAGATAATCTTGAATATATAATTTTCGATCTTCAGAGATTTTTAAAACTTTTGGAGCGTTTACTTTTAAGTCAGAAAATAATTTAGAAAAATAATAGAAACTTTCGTTTTCAGGAATATTTTCATTAAAAGTAATAATGTAATTCTTCTCGGCGGTTTTTGCGACAAAATTAATTCGGGAGGAACCACTTTGTGGCAAAGTAAAAAATTCCTCAGCGTTTTGTCCGACATGTTTTTCGAAAAATTCTTTTGCTATTTGGTCAGTCATACTTTCACAAAGATAGGGAAAAACGTATTTTAGAATGTGGTATATTTGCACTTATGTTCAACGATTTCAAGCCGGTTCTGAAAATTCTTCTTCGTTTCATCCTTTTATATGTGGTGCTGGTTTTGGGCTATCAATTTTACTTGAATGGATTTAAAAACGCAGGTTTAGATTCTTTCTCAACTTGGACAATGAAACAAGTTGATTTTTTACAGAATCTTTTCGGATATCCATCTCAAATGGTTGAAGGAAAACCCGAGGACGAAACCACTTGGTTTTATGTAAGCGGACAGTATGTGTCGCGAATGGTTGAAGGTTGCAATGCGATTTCGGTAATGATCTTATTTGTAGCGTTTATCTTTGCTTTTTACGAAGGTTTCAAAACTTTTATTTTCGCAGCGTCGGGATTGGTTTTTTTGCACGTGATGAACGTTTTAAGAATTGTAGGTTTGAACATTTTAATCGTTGAATATCCTCAATATTCTAAAATCGGACATGATTATTTCTTTCCGGCGATTATTTATGGAAGTGTAGTTTTGCTCTGGTTAATCTGGATCAAGTTCTATGCGATAAAAGAAGTTGCTGATGAAAGCGCTTAAATGGTTCTTCGTAGCAATTGCTATATTTGGATTAATTGCTGTACGAATTGTAGAAGGGGAACTGTTTTACGATCCTTTCCAAAAGTTCTTTCATTTAGCCAATAAACATGCGCCGTTTCCAAGTTTCGATTGGCTTTCTTTGATATTAAATTATCTTTTTCGGTTTGCTTTAAATTTATTACTATCCGCAGCCGTTGTTCATTTAATATTTAACAATAAACAGTGGACTTTGCAAGCGATTATTTTAATGCTGATCGTTTTCGCAATCACTTTCCCAATTTATCTTTATTGCATTCAAACCAAGTTCGAAATTGGCTATCTGTTTTCTTTTTATATGAGAAGATTTGTAATTCAGCCTTTGATCTTACTGTTAATAATTCCTTTATTTTATTATAGAAAACATCTGCAGAAAGTCTAATCTTTCAGCGAATGCTTGCCTACTTGAGCGATGGTTTTTTCATTCCATTCTACTTTTTTCACGAAGGGATGTTGTCTCACCGGACATTCAAATAACATACAGATCTCACAAGAATACGATTTACAATCATCAAGATGAAAATTGAATTCGATCGGTCGATCATTATTTTCTGCAATGAGTTTGTATAAATCCTCCATTTCATTGTGCGCTTTTCGAAGTTCGTAATACCACGGCAAAGTCAAATGTGCGTCGATATGTAGTCCGCTACCATGTTGTTGAATTTTCATATTGTGGAGATCAGTCCATTGTGGCTTTCGATTTTTCTCTAAGAATTCTGATAAACTTTGAAGCATCTCTAAATCGGCTTCGTCCATAATTCCACTCAAAGATTTGCGAATAATTTTGTAACCTACGATCATAATATATCCGCCGAACAAAAGAGCAACAAGAGCATCGATCCAGAAGAGCTTCGTCCATTGCACCAAAATTAAACTTACGACAACGCCTAACGTCGTAATCGTGTCACTTTTTAAATGTTTTCCAGAACTTTGCAGAACTAAAGAATTCTCGGCCAGACCTTTTTTGTAGGAAACGTGGCCCATCAAATAATTAACGATCGCGGTCGCGGCAATAATTCCGATTCCCCAATCTAATTGTTTTGGAATATTCCCGTGTAAAAGAGAATCTACGGACTGAACAATTATGATAATTCCCGCGAATATAATTAAAGCACCTTCCACACCGGAGGTCACAAATTCTACTTTTCCGTGGCCGTACGGATGATCGACATCTTTTGGTTTTGCAGCCAGGTAAAGAGAGTATAAACCCATAAAGGCGGCAATGATATTCACAATACTTTCCATGGCATCAGAAAAGACCGCATCGGAATTGGTGAAGTGCCACGCCAATAATTTAGCAACGAAAAGAACAATACCAACAATGGCTACATTTCTTTGAAAAGCGAAATTAGTTTTGGGAATGTTTTTCTTTACTGACATCTTAGTTTTATTAAACTTATAAAAATTGTTTGATGATTCTAAGCCATAAAAAATGCCCACTTGAAGTGAGCATTTAATTTAGATTAATTTGTTTTCGTAGAGATATTCGGCAATCTGCACCGCGTTGGTCGCGGCTCCTTTTCGAAGGTTATCTGCCACAATCCAAAGGTTTAAGGTTTTGGGCTGAGAACGATCTCTTCTAATTCTGCCGACAAAAACCTCATCTTTTCCTTCGGAATATAAAGGCATCGGATAAATGTTGTTTTTCACATCATCTAAAACAATGACGCCCGGAGTTTTTGAAAGGATACTTTTCACTTCATCCAAATCAAAATCATTTTCAAACTCGATGTTCACACTTTCAGAATGTCCACCTTGAACAGGTACCCGAACAGCAGTTGCCGTAATACTAAAAGAATCGTCGCCCAAAATTTTCTTGGGTTCGGTCATCAATTTAATTTCTTCTTTGGTGTAATCATCTTCAGCAAAAACGTCGCATTGAGGCAAAGCGTTTTTAAAGATTTCATACGGATAAACTTTGGCGCCCTCTTTATTTCCAGAAATCTCAGCATTCAACTGATCAACGGCGTCTTTACCCGTTCCAGTTACTGATTGATACGTGGAAACAATTACTCGTTTCACGTCGTATTTTTGATTCAAAGGATGTAAAACCATCACCAATTGGATGGTTGAACAGTTTGGATTAGCAATGATCTTATCGTCTTTGGTTAACACGTTTGCGTTAATTTCCGGAACGATTAATTTCTTATCCGCTTCCATTCTGAAGGCTGAAGAATTATCGATAACAGTTGTTCCAATAGCGGCAAATTGAGCAGCAAACTCTAATGATGTTGTTCCGCCTGCCGAAAACATGGCGAGGTCGGGCTTTCGATCTAAAGCGTCTTGCATCGAAACAACTTCGAATTCAGTTCCTTTAAATAAAATCTTTTTACCGATTGATTTTTCCGAGGCCACAGGGATTAATTCGGTGATGGGGAAATTTCTTTCTTCCAAAACCTTTAATACAATTTGCCCCACCATTCCGGTAGCACCAACTACTGCTATTTTCATTAAGAATATTTCTTATTAAATTCGTTTACGCGAATACTGATGGAAATACTTTAGCCCATGGGAATGCGTAAGCAAAAAGTGCAAAAGCAATCACGCCCATAATTACAATTTTCATTGCAAGCGTCTCATTGGTTTTCATGTACTTATAAATGATCGTCATTAAAATCACGCCAATTAACATAGAAACGGGGTGTTCTACATAAGAAAATCTTGCTGCAGAATTGCTCATTAATGTTCCTGTTTCCATGGCGCCTTTTAATCCTGGAGAAAACACCAACATTAAAATCCCAACAAGTAATTGAATGTGGAAAAAGATCATCGTGAATAAAGTTGATTTCCGTAACAATTTGGAAATTTTACCGGAGTAACCAAACATGGTCACAACCAACGTCACGATGAAAATAATGCCCGCAAGCAAAATTAAATAAGCAAACCCTTTGTGTGCTTCTGTGATAATCTTAAAAGTATCCATAGTATATTTTATTAAGGGCAAAGATAAAAAAAATACCGACGATTAGGTCATCATAAAGAAAAGTTAAAGTGGCGCGTTTTTAGGCAAAAAAACTGCCTTACAAAATGAATTGTAAGGCAGTAATTATAATAACTTAAATGCTTAGAAAGAATATTTAAATCCTAACATTGCGCTCCAAGTTGTAAATCTTGAACTAGACTGTCTGAAAGGTGAAGAAACTAAATTCTGTCCATCACGAAGTAAGTTAAAACTAGGGTCTGGAGAAAGTCCACCAGATCTGCCTAAAACTGCAGCTCCGTAAGAACTTACGTTATTTTCCTGGATTCCCCAATCAGAGTTTAATAAGTTACCGAAGTTTAGAACGTCTAAACTGATTGCAATCTTATCTCCTTTCTGTACCATATCTGTAAATAGGTTTTGAGAAATTCTAACATCTACACGGTTTAACCACGGAAGTAAGAACTCATTTCTTGGAGTAATCTGACCTCTGTATTTGTCTAAACCATTATTATTGATGAAATCTTCAAAAGCTTGTCTTTGTTGCTCAGCTGTAAAGTCAACCTTTCCATTTTTTTGTACGATATCTGTAAATTTCACAGTTTCTGAAGCGGTAGGGATATACATCAAATCGTTTGCAATACCATCACCATTCACATCATTAGAATAGTAATAAGAGAATCTTCCTTGGTTAGATCCACTGTAGTAAACTCCAAGTGTAGTGTTTTTCAACGTATAAGCAACATTTGCAACAACTCTGTGAGGAATAGCAAAGTTTGAAATACTCAACTCTTGTTGATTCGGTGAATCTACAGTTGGTGAAGCTTGCCAAGCAGAACTTGCACTTGATCCGGAGTTAGAAGAAATTTCTTTCGCTTCTGAATACGTGTAGAATACTGAACCAGATAATCCGTTCCATGTTCTCATCGATGTTCCAAAAGTTGCAGAGAATGCAGTTCCCTTCGTATCAGAGTTGGTAAGTACAGTTGCACTGTTCGCTCCAATTGCATTGTTATACTGATAAGCTGCTGTGTTTGGATAATATGCACGATCTGCATATGTCATTCTAGCGGTAGCTTCTTTTCTGTTAGCACCATATTGGAATACAGAATTTACGTCTCTTGTATATAAAATGTCCGTAGTCAATGTGAACATTGAGTTTGGAATTTTATAGTCTGCACCAAAGCTTGATCTCCAAACTGAAGGCATTTTGAAATCATTATCAACTAAAGCAAAAGAAGAAGGTGCTCCCTCTTTCGGATTAGAGATAAATACATTCTCGCCACCTGCTGGTACATTATTCAAGTGATAGTAAATATCTTCTGGATGAAATCTAATGTTTCCGATCCATCCTGCAGCTGCTGCATAAGATCCTGGTTCAATTGTGTTCTGTAAAACTCCTGCGTTTGTTGGCATGTTTGTCAACCATACGAAAGGAACTCTACCAGTAAAGATACCTGTACCTCCACGTAATGTTAAACTTCTGTCTCCCATTACATCATAGTTGAAACCTACTCTTGGTGAAAGCATCACTTTAGATTTAGGCCATTCTCCAGAAGTATAGTTTTTTTCATTTCCGTTTTTATCCAACAAATTCAAAGCGTCGATTGACGGGTTTGCAGTTAGTTCGTTTAAATAAATTGGAAGTTCTGCTCTTAAACCTACTGTGAAATTGAACTTGTCAGTCAAAGTTACTTTGTCTTGTAAATAAACAGAAGCCAAACCGAAGTTTACTCTTGAATAAGTATCTTGACCTTCGTACGGATAAGTTAAACCAAAGTTAATTGGCGCAACTTCATTAGCAGTACCGGTCTTTAAGAAATCTTCAACAGAAGCATATCGGTAATATCCAGTTCCACTACGTGTATATGAATTTCCAAATTTCTGAAGATCAAAAGCTACCCCTGCAGTGAAGTTATTTTTTCCTGTAGTATACGTTAAGTTGTTTGTAAATGATAAGTTATCATTAACAACATCATTTAAATAAGAAAATAATTCGGTACCGAAACTGATGTAGTTTCCTCCGTTAGCAGAACCATCCCAGATGTCAACAAAAGGGAAAAGAGTGTCTGAAGGAGATTTTCTTGTATCCTGAATTTTAGTATAAGTAAATAAAAATTTATTTGAAAGACTTGAGTTAAAGGTTGAGTTTAATTCAGCAGTAATTGACTGTACAGTGTTTTCAAAAGCGAAATTTCCGTTTTCGAAAGTCATTGCTTTGTCACTAACTCTACTCCAAGAAGATCTTGGTGATGGTCCTGAATTACCATTTGCTACTTGCATTGAATTGGCATTCAACATGTTGTAACGAACAGCAAGTTTGTGATTATCATTAATATTCCAGTCAATACGAGCTAGGAATTTATCACCTTGTTGTTCAGCTTCATTAGCATAACCTTGGTAACGACCTGGATCGTATCCCCAACGGGTTCTTAAGTGATTCTGAACAGAGATAAGATCGCTTTCTCTTACTCTTGAAATGTTGTTTGATGGATCAGCAATTCCATCAGCAGAAGCAGTCCAAAGATTTGCACCAGAAGCATTTGCTCCCGTAGCAGTTTCTCTTTCACCACTTACAAAAAAGAATAATTTATTTTGAACAATTGGTCCACCAACAGTTAAACCATTCGTCATTTTCGCACCCGAAACTTTTTGAATGTCCTCGCCGTTAATTTTCCATCCGTTTAGTTCTTTACCGTTGTAGTAACCGTATAATGAACCGTGGAATTTATTAGTACCTGATTTAGTAATTGCGTTAATCCCAGCTCCAGTAAAACCAGACTGAGTAACATCAAAAGGTGCAATGTTCACTGAAATCTCCTGAATAGCATCCAAAGAAATTGGTTGTGCATTTCCACCAGGAAGTGGATTACTGCTTAATCCGAAACCATTGTTAAAGTTAGCACCATCAATCTGAAGGTTGTTATATCTCGCATCACGACCCGCAAATGAAGTTCCGTTTGCTTGAGGCGTCAATCTTGTAAATTCTGTAATACTTCTTGATGATTGCGGAAGATCCTGAATCATTTTTTGACCGATATTAGTCGCTGCTCCAGTTTTATTAACATTTCGGCCAGTGGTGCCTGTTATTGTTACTTCTGCGATCGTTGCTGTTTTTTCTCCTAATACTGGATTAAGTGAAAAAGGAACACCAAGTTCTAAGAATAAATTTTCATATACCTGTGGTTGTTCGTTACCATAGGTAACTTCAACTCGGTAAGGTCCACCAACTCTCATGTTGGTTAAGTTAAAAGCACCTGCTGAGTTAGCGGATGCAGAATACACCGTACCAGAAGGTAAGTGGGTCGCTTTGATTGTTGCACCTGTGCTTTTCATTCCATCACTGGTGGTCACAATACCTGACATGTTACTTGTCGTAACCTGCGCATTTACTGAACCATAACCTGCGAATGCTAAAGCAGCAACAAGTACAGTTTTCTTTAAAGGATTAAAATTCATATCAGTTAAGTTTATGTTTACTTATTTAACAGTAATAGTTTTGCAAAAATATTTAAATTAAATGGTACTATCGTTAACAAATTGTTAAATTTTAAAATTTTGTTAATTTTCCCTTTATTTCCCAACAAATGAAAGGGTTGTATTTTAAAAAAGGGTGCAATCTCCTAAATTTTTGTTGCTGCATTATTTTAAATTGGCTCTTTAATTTACCACAATCACAAATTATTGACCGCCTTTAAACTTAAATCGATGTTCTCCGCTGAGTGAGTCAACGCTCCGGCCGAAATAAAATCGACACCAGTTGCAGCGATATCTTTAAGCATTCCTCTCGTAATTCCACCAGAAGCTTCGGTTTCGCATTTTTTTCCAATTAATTTTACCGCGTCAGTCATCATCGCAACATCCATATTATCCAGCATGATCCGATCTGCACCTGCGTTTACCGCTTCTTCTACTTCTTCTAAAGTTCGGGTTTCTACTTCTATTTTTAAAGGTTTTTTAATTTCCTCGATATATTCTTTGGCCATAATTACGGCATTAGTGATGCTACCATTATAGTCAATGTGATTGTCTTTTAACATGATCATATCGTATAAACCATATCGATGATTCGTGCCGCCACCAATTGCTACGGCCCATTTTTCACAAATTCTAAAATTCGGAGTGGTTTTTCTCGTATCTAAAAGTTTGGTTTTTGTACCCAATAACCTCGAATCCCAGTCATGCGTTAAGGTTGCAATCCCGCTCATTCTTTGCATGCAGTTTAAAACAAATCGTTCGGTGGACAGAATTGATCGCGCACTTCCGGTAACATAAAATGCGATGTCACCAACTTTTGCCGAGTCACCATCTTTTAACAGTCGTTCAACTTTTAAATTTTTATCAAATTGTTTAAAGATGATTTCTGCCAATTCTACTCCAGCCAAGATGCAATCTTGCTTTACTAATAATTTTGCCTTTTGTTCTAAATCCTTCGGAATCGTAGCCAAAGTAGAATGGTCGCCATCCTGAATATCTTCTTCTAACGCATTTTGAATAAAAGTTTTTAAGGCTTCTTTCGTCACGTATATCGGTTTTTTCATTACGTTTTATTTTTATTAATCTTCAAATTATAAAAGATGAAGACTTTAATTCAATTAAATATTTCGAGCAATTGTTTTATCATTTCGGGACCATTCGCTCCAAGAGCCAACATACAGGTTCGGAATCTCAAATCCAGCATAATCCAACGCTAACAAAGTATGACAGGCTGTTACTCCCGAACCACAGTGGATTGCAATTTTAGTTGAAGCAGTGTTTGTCAAAACTTCTTCATATTTTTTTCTAAGAGTTTTTGGAATTTTAAAAGTTCCATCTTCGTTTAGATTTTCCTTGAAGGGAATATTGATCGCTCCAGGAATATGTCCCGCAACTTCGTCTATCGGCTCGCTTTTTCCGTCATAACGGTCTTTTTCCCGAACATCAATGACAAAATAGTCTGGATTTTCTGAATGCTGCTCAATAAAATCAATATCAACTTTCGGAAGTTTCCATTCTATTAACGAAAGTTTCTGTACAGTTTTGGCTTCAGCTTTATTAGAATTGATGGTTAATCCTTTCTCTTTCGCTTTTTGCAAACCTCCATTTAAAACCTGAACTTTATTGATGCCGGCTGATCTTAACATCCACCAAAATCTAGCAGCAGCATTTGCAGCATTTTTATCATCGTAAACAATGACATGCGAATCTTCATCAATTCCTAATCGATATAAAAGTTCACTGAATTTTTCTAAACTCGGCAAAGGATGTCTGCCACCGTTTTTTGCATGGTCTGGAATTTCGGCTAAATCTTTGTTAAGATCGACATACAGAGCACCATCAAGATGTTCTTTTAAATAATTTTCATGAGCAGCTTCACCACTTCCAGCATCGATAATAACGAGATTTTCTCGGTTTAATTTCGCTAAATTTTCCGCGTTAATAATTGAAGGTAATTTCATTATACTAAATCTTTATTAAAAAAAGCACCCTTGTTTTCAGTCATTTTTAAAGAATGCTTGATAATTAAATATGAAATATTCGTCAAATTTCTTAACTCAGAAAGTTTCGGTGACATGATCGAATAATTGTACAATTCGTTGACTGCTTCGAAAATTTCCTGTTGTTTTTTTTGGGCCAATAATAACCGATCATTGGTTCTTACGATGCTGACCAAATCGCTCATCATTTCCTGGAGTTGTCTTCGCAGGTAAGAAATCATCACCATTTCATCCATCATTTTCATTCCTTCTTCGTCCCATTCTGGAATTGCTTTTAAATCATCAAAGTTGAAATCGTTGCCGTTAAGCAATTCAACGGTTTTCAATGCGGCATTATGCCCAAAAACCATCCCTTCTAATAAAGAATTCGAGGCTAATCGATTTGCGCCATGTAAACCAGAATTGGTGCATTCTCCGACGGCAAATAAATTTTTAATAGAACTCTGACCATCAATATCAATATCGATTCCGCCCATCAAATAATGGCAAGCCGGCACCACGGGAATTAATTGCGTGAATGGATCAATTCCTTCATCAAGACATTTTTGGTAAATATTAGGAAAGTGCTCGATAAAGTTTTCATGATTCATGGCGGTGCAATCAAGACCCATATAATCATCACCAGAGATTTTTAATTCATTATCAATGGCTCTAGCGACGATATCTCGTGAGGCTAATTCTTCACGCTCATCATATTTGTGCATGAATTTTTCACCATCTTTTGTTCGTAATTTTGCGCCATCGCCTCGAACCGCTTCAGAAATCAGAAACAACATTCCATCTCTTTTCGAAAATAAAGCAGTAGGATGAAACTGATAATATTGCATATTCGAAATACTTCCGCGTGCACGATGTACAAAGGCAATCCCATCACCAGTTGCGATGAGTGGATTGGTGGTGTTTTTATAAACGTGTCCTGCTCCACCAGTAGCGACTAAAGTTATTTTCGCCGTTATTTTTTTGATTTTTTTGTTTTTCTCATCTAAGATATAGGCGCCGTAACAATTGATTTTCTCAACGTCAAAAACTTTTTCCGGAACGTGGTGTTGCGTAATTAAATCGATGACATAATGATGCGCCATGATCTCGATATTCGGTGAATTATTCACTGTCGCCAACAGGGCGCGTTCAATTTCTTTTCCAGTAATATCTTTATGATGAACAATTCGATTTTCGGTGTGACCGCCTTCTCGGCCTAAACTTAAATTGCCATCTTTTTGATCGAAATTGGTTCCCCAATCTACTAGTTCTTTAAACCGTTCTGGACCTTCTTCAATAACCATTTTTACAACCTCGAGATTATTTTCGCCGTCGCCAGCTCTCATGGTATCGTCGATGTGCTTTTGGAAACCATCATTGGTGAAATCGGTAACTACCGCTAATCCACCTTGTGCATATTTCGTATTACTTTCATCTTCGTCGGCTTTTGTAACGATGATGATTTTAGCCTCAGGCATTCTTTCGGAAATTTTAATCGCATAAGAAAGTCCAGAAATTCCAGTACCTATCACGAGCACATCTGCTTTTATCATATCTATTTCAAGAGTTAAATAGCATTTACATTTTCTTAAATAAATTTAAACATTCTATCGGTAGGTTTACGAACTTTTTTTAAATTCTGGAAATCGTCTTCTAGCGAGCGATAACCAAGCGCTAGCGTAACTGCAACCTTTTCTGTCGTGGTATCTAGTTCTAAAATTTGATCAATTTGTTCCTGTTTAAAGCCTTCCATCGGACAAGTGTCTACATTTTCTAAAGCCGCGGCAAACATTAAATTTCCAAGCACGATATAACTTTGTTTATCTGCCCACGCCATCACTTCTTCTGCATTTAACCGTTGAATATGACTACTAATGCTAGCTCGAAAAGGATTCAGACTATCTAACGGAACTTCGCGAGTTTTAGAAATTTCTTCAAAGTAATTACCAATATATTCACTGGCAATTCCATTTTTAGAAATGATGACCACTAAATGCGAACAAGTCGAAATTTGAGAAGGATTATAAAAAGCCGGAATAAGTTCTTGAAGTTTCGTAGGATTTTCGACAATAATTAATCGATAAGGTTGCAGTCCAAGTGAACTTGCCGAAAGTCGTGCTGCTTCTAAAATATTGTGAAGTGTTTCTTGAGAAACGATTTTGGTAGGATCAAATTTTTTAACCGAATATCTTTTGTTCAGTGCCTCGAGGTAGTTCATCTAACAAAGATAAATAATTGAGACGGATTTTTTCGAGTCAATTTTTTTCAGGTGAATAAGTGAATGGTGAATTTCTTAGAGTCAATACGTGAATGGTCAATTACTTCGTGTGAATTTTGAACCTGCTTCCAACATTTTGACTTGTCAAAATTAACTTAATGAACCTTAACTTCTTAACGCAAATCTTAATGGTTAAATTTCTTATATAAAAGAATGAATGGGGAATTTCTCGAGTTGAAATTTCTCTAAGTGAACAGTAATTTAAAAATTAACTATTCACTGCGAAGCAAATTAACGCGAAGCAATTAACTATAAGAACAGCCCGCCGCTTTGTTGGTTTTCAAAAAACTCATCGATTAAAAGCGGTTCGGTTTGAGTGGCTTTTACGGCAAGTTCATCGCAGATTTCATTATCAGGATGTCCGGCGTGACCTTTGATCCAATGAAACGTAGTTTGATGAGTCTTAATTAAAGGAATCATTCTCTTCCACAAGTCTGGGTTTTTTACGTTTTTAAAACCTTTTTTGATCCAGCCGAAAATCCATTTTTGATTGATCGCGTCCGAAACATATTTGCTGTCCGTGTAAATGTGGATGTCATTTTCAGTGGATTTTAGTTTTTCCAAAGCCACGATAACTGCTAATAATTCCATGCGGTTGTTGGTAGTTAAGCGAAATCCTTGAGAATAGCGTTTTTCGTACTTTTTCTCGGGAACTTTCATCACAATTCCGTAACCGCCTTTACCAGGATTTCCACTACAAGCACCGTCGGTATAAATTTCAATTTTAAGACTCATTTCTAGAATTGAAAATCGTCGTCATCATCTAAATCGTTCATCGAAGAACCGGAAAGATTCTGTTTGCTCGGCAAATCGAAGGCAGCACCTGGATCAATGGTTGTTTTGATTTTCTCAAAACCGCCGGGCGCATCTTGTTGTCCAAAATTAGAAGGTTGATAACCGTAACCGCCGCTGCTACCAAATAAATCAAGGTCAGCAAATTTTGCTATATTTTTATGGAAAGACATTCTAACATCTGCCGTCGCACCATTTCGGTGTTTGGCAATAATTAGTTCTGCTTGATTTTCAGTACTCGATTCTCCACCATCTTCATCATTATCCCACGTTGCAATTTTGTAATATTCTGGTCTAAAGATGAAAGAAACAATATCTGCATCCTGCTCGATCGCACCAGATTCCCGTAAGTCAGAAAGCATTGGGCGTTTTCCAGGTCGCGTTTCCACACTTCTTGAAAGTTGGGAAAGCGCAACTACAGGAACGTTTAGTTCTTTTGCGATTGCTTTTAAAGAACGCGAGATCATTGCAATTTCTTGCTCACGATTTCCAGCGCCACCTTTTCCAGAATTCGCAGTCATTAGTTGCAGATAATCGACCATTATAATCTTTACACCATGTTGCATCACCAGTCTTCGGCATTTTGCGCGGAAATCAAAGACAGAAAGTGAAGGTGTTTCGTCAATAAATAGCGGTGCATTTTCTAACGCAGAAACATTGGAAAATAAACGCTGCCATTCTTCGTCGTTCATTTGACCTTTCCGTAATTTCTCGGAAGAAATTCCAGTTTCTGACGCAATCATTCTGGTAATTAACTGAATGGAGGCCATCTCCAGAGAGAATAAGGCTAAAGGAATATTATGTTCGACGGCGATATTTCTTGCCATCGAAAGTAAAAAAGCGGTTTTACCCATCGCTGGACGAGCTGCGATAATGATTAAATCTGAATTTTGCCAACCGCCGGTTTCCTTATCTAGATCTTTAAATCCAGAGGGGATTCCGGAGATTCCTTCTTTATCTTTTAAGGCTTTAATGGTTTCAATCGCTTGGCTCACCAAAGTATTTGCCGTGTCGAAACCTTTTTTAATCGTTCCATTGGTAATTTCAAAAAACGATTGTTCGGCTTTATCTAAAAGTTCGAAAACGTCGGTAGATTCTTTGTAAGAACGATCGATAACGTTTGCAGAAACATTAATTAAACTTCTTAAAATAAATTTTTCTAAAATTACTCGAACGTGGTATTCAATATGCGCACTAGAAGAAACGCCCATCGTAAGATCGATGATGTAATGATCTCCACCAGCGGATCCTAACTTTTCGGTTTTCTTTAATTCCTGAATTACAGTCATTAAATCAACTGGATGATTTCCTTCGAAAAGTTTAACGATGGCTTGGAAAATTTCTTGATGTCTGGGATCATAGAAAACGTCAGGTGTCAATAAATCAATGGAATAATCCAGTCCCTTTTTATCAATCAGAAAAGTTCCAATGACCAATTTCTCGAATTCTATTGCGTTTGGCGGCATTTTGCCGTCGGAAATAGAAAGTTCTTTAGCAAAGTTGCCATGAATTAATGAAGATAAAGTTTCCTTTTGTGCCATGTGACAAAGATAGTTTTTTAAAGGTTTTATTTTGATTATTTAACCAACAATAGAAATTATTTCACCATTAACATGTTGACATATAATTATTTGCAGTGTTGGTAAGTCGGAAAACACCGGGTTTTCCTATTAGCCCGGATCGCAAGGAAAATCCTTTTTTTAGCCTTGGCCAAAGGTAGGCGAAAAAGATTGCAATGAAGAGCCGGACTGATCTGGTAAGAAGCAAAAGTTTTGCTGCTCCTAAGAAATTAATAGTTCATTTTTCGAAGTTTCGGAACAGTGGATCCGACTACGAGCGCAATTAAAACAGTCATTGTTCCACCAAAAATTACTGATCGTACGACCCCTAAAAGTTTAGCTGCGACGCCACTTTCGAACTGACCCATTTCATTACTCGACATAATGAAAATCGAATTGACACTTAAAACGCGACCACGAATATGATCTGGTGTTTTTAATTGAACAATCGTTCCGCGAATGACAACTGAAATCCCGTCCAGCATTCCACTGGCGACGAGTAAGAAAAACGAAAGCCAATATAAGTGCGATAAACCGAAACCGATGATGCACAAACCGAATCCGGCGACGGCAACGAGTAGAATTTTACCTTGATTTTTCTTTAAAGGAACGAAAGCCAGAAACGCAATAATACACATGGAACCAATATCTGAGGCAGCGTTCAGTAATCCGAAACCTTCTGAACCGACGTTCAGAATATCTGTGGCGAACACTGGAATCATCGCCACGGCGCCACCAAAAAGTACGGCGAACATATCGAGGCAAAGTGCACCGAGAATTTCTTTTGTTTTATAAATATAAGCAAGTCCTTCGCGCATACTTTTTACGACGCCCATTTTCAAGTCTTTAATTTCTGACGGATGTTGGTTCAAAAACCAAAAGAAAATGGAGGCGAAAATCATAACGCCGACGACAACTAAGATCGTTCCCGGAATGTCTAGCCAATGAATTAAGAATCCACCCAGCGCATGACCAGTAACGGACGCCGTCAGAAACGTTGCTTGATTTAAAGTAATTGCATGTGGAAGTTCTTCTCGCGTGACAATTTTCGGGATCATCGAAGGGACGATCGGACCAATAAATGCGCGACAAAATCCGGTGCAAAAAATGACTGCGTATATAAAATAAGAAATTTCTAGATTACTTAAATTCAATAAACTACTTCCAAAAAAAGCCGGAATCGCAAGTAAAGCAATCAGGAAAACATACGCATAATTACAAATTAGCAATAATCTTTTCTTTTCAGAATTGTCGATAACGTGTCCAGCATATAATGCTGTCGAAACTGCAGGAATAACTTCTGAAAGACCGATTAACCCAATGGCAAAAGGATCTTTGGTTAATTTATAAATCCACCAACCCATCAATGTTGCTAACATTCTAAAAGATAAAACTAGGAAAAACCGCCCTGTCATGAGATTCCGGAATTCGGGAATTTTAAGCGTTTGAATGGGTTGCAGTGAAATCATTTTGCAAAAGTAAATTTTAGAAATGAAATTTCTAAAAAATTTGGAAAGCCTTTCAATTTTAATTTAAAAAATTATCTTTGAAAAATGAACTGGATCTTATTAATTATCGGTGGGTTATTTGAAACTGGATTTGCAACATGCCTCGGAAAAGCACAGGAAACTACGGGACGAGAAAGTTATTTATGGTGGGCAGGTTTTGCTATTTCTCTTTTTCTAAGTATGTTTTTATTGTACAAAGCGATTTCCGTTGGTGCGAATCCAATTCCGATTGGGACTGCGTACGCAGTTTGGACAGGAATTGGTGCTGTGGGCGCGGTATTTATGGGAATGTTTATTTTCAATGAGCCAGCCACTTTCTGGCGAATGTTTTTCGTATTTACTTTAATCGCATCTGTAGTTGGATTGAAAGTAGTTTCTAATTAGAAATTATTTTTTTAAAGCTTCTAGAAAATCACCAATTTTCCGGTCGTTGGCTAACCGCGGGATTTTATTTTGACCGCCAAGTTTCCCTTCAGATTTGGCATAATCCTGAAATGCATTTTTCTTCAATGCGGTTATCATTAAAGGTTGCAAGATTTTTCCAGAGATTAAATCATCGTAGTAGGAATTTTTTTTTCTCATTTCTTCGTCCAAATTGTTTCTAAAGTTTTCTAAATCTTCAGGTTCTTTTTCGAACTCGATAAACCATTCGTGAAAAGGTAGACCATTAGTTGGATTCACTTGTGGCGCAAGGTGAAATTCTGTGATCTGCGCTGGGAATTTTTCAACCGTTGCTTTCAAAGATTCTTCTACTTCAAAGGCGATCACGTGTTCGCCAAATGCAGACGTAAAATGCTTCGTTCTTCCTGAAACTAAAATCCGATAAGGTTCTTTTGAAATAAATCGCACAACATCGCCAATTGAGTAAGCCCAAAGTCCAGAATTGGTAGTTAAAATCAAAGCGTAATCTTTATGAAGTTCAATATCTTTTAAAGATAATCTTTTCGCTTCTGGTTTTCCATATTCTTCCAAGGAAATAAATTCGTAGAAAATCCCGTGGTTCGTTAATAGTAATAAGCCCTCTTTTTTAAAATCATCTTGAAAGGCAAAAAATCCTTCACTTGCCGGAAAAGTTTGCAAAGTGTCCACTGGTTTTCCCAGCAGTTCGTTCATTTTTTCGCGGTACGGTTCGTAATTAACGCCGCCTGTAATGATCAATTGAAGATTAGGAAAAAGTTCTGTAATTTTCTTACCATTTCGTTCGATCAATTTTTCAAAATACATGATCAGCCACGGTGGAATTCCAGAAATTAACGTCATATTTTCCTTTTCAGTTTCCTTTACGATTTCGTCCACTTTGGTTTCCCAGTCTTCGATGAGGTTCGTTTCTAAACTTGGCAAACGGTTTTTCTGTAAATACGACGGAATATGATGCGCCACGATTCCGGAAAGTCGACCGGTATTAATTCCGTTGATTTCCTCTAATTCGGGACTTCCTTGTAAGAAAATCATTTTCCCACTCACGAAATCAGCATTATTTTTCTGTGCGATATAATGAAAAATTGCGCTCTGTGCCGCGGCAATTTGAAACGGCATTCCTTCTTTCGAAATTGGAATAAATTTCGCACCGGAAGTTGTTCCAGATGTTTTCGCAAAATATTCTGGAGTTTCGGTCCAAAGAATATTTCGTTGTCCTTTTTTTACTTTTTCAATATATGGCTTCAAATCTTCATAATCCGCAACGGGTACTTTGGTTTGAAAATCTTCCAGCGTTTTTATGTCTTCAAATTCATGCGCACGTCCGAACAAGGTTTTTTCTGCAGTTTTCACTAAAGAAAGCAATAATTTCTCTTGATCTTGAACTGCATTTTGCTTAAAAGATTTGGTGCTTTTAACATGGTTTTTAGCCCAGATTAGCGCGATATTTTTCTTGATGAAATTTAACATAGTGCAAATTTAAAGTTTTTCCTTATAAAGTTAATGTCTGCAAAGTTTATCGATGTTAAAGTCGATCGTTCAAATAAAATATTAACAAGAAGGTACATTGAAGCCGAGCATCTATATCTAGTATAGGCTATCCTAGATAAAAGAACTCGAAAATAATTCCTAAATTTGCGTGTTCAAACGATTTCGGAAAAGTCCCGAAATCGCTTTTGCCGTTTAGACCAAATTCTTATAGAAAGGTCACTTTATCGTCAGAAATATATATGAAGTTAAAAAAAATCACCGATACATTTCTTCCACAACTTCTTCATTTAGGATTTGGAAAAGAATTGTTTACGAACCTCGAAGAAAATAAACATCTTGTTGTAAAATCGCATGCGGGTTCGTCGCCGGCACTTTTTGCCGCAGAATTATTTTTGATCAAAAAGAAATCAATTCTTTTTCTGACCGATGATAAAGAAGATGCTTTATATGTCACCGATGAATTAGAGGATTTGTTAGGCAAAGAAAATGTTCTTTATTTTCCGCCCACGCATTTAGAACCTTATCAAATAGAAAAGACTCAAAATGCTAATCTCGTTTTACGAACAGAAGTTTTGAACAGGATTCACAACGATAAGAAACCTCGCGTAATGGTCGCGCCATTTTCTTCGTTGGCAGAAAAGGTAATGAAGAAAGATGATTTCAAAGCGATCTCTCATACGATCACAACTGGAGATCAATTAGACTTTAACTTTACGGAAGAATTACTGCATCAGTTCAATTTTAATCATACCGATTTCGTGTCAGAGCCTGGTGAGTTTTCGGTTCGTGGTGGAATTGTTGATGTTTTTTCTTATTCAAATGAAGAACCTTACAGAATCACATTCTTCGGAAATGAGGTAGAAAGTATTAAAACTTTTGATATTGAAACCCAGCTTTCAAAAGCGAAAATTAAAGAGTTTCAGTTGGTTTCTAACATGAATTTTTCGGTCATCGGAACGAAAGTTTCTTTATTTGATTTAGCACCGAAAGATTTAGTTGTAGTGACTAAAAATGCTTTCATGGGTTTTTCCTTTATTAAAAACTTTTACGAAAAAGCAGAACAGAAATTTGAAACTTTAGGAACGGAAATAAAACATCAAAAACCGACAGATCTTTTCGTTTCGGAAGAGCAATTTTCTAAAGATATTCAAAAATTCGAATGGTTAGATTTTACTTTACAAGAAATAAAAGGCAGCGACGCGACCATTGTTCAACTGAAGCAAACACCGCAACCGAGTTTCCATAAAAAGTTTGAATTGTTGCTGGATGATCTTGAAGAGAAACAAACCGAAGGTTTTGAAACTTGGATTTCGTTTTCTACGGAGAAACAAAAAGAAAGACTGGAATCTATTTTTGAAGAGTTAGAAAAAAATGTTCCGTTTAAATCTTTTAAATCAGAACTACATGAAGGTTTTATCGATCTCGAACACAAAATCTCAGTATATACCGATCATCAGATTTTTGATCGTTACC
This sequence comes from Flavobacteriales bacterium, assembly GCA_038242555.1. Lineage (GTDB taxonomy): Bacteria > Bacteroidota > Bacteroidia > Flavobacteriales > Weeksellaceae > Kaistella. Next base: position 20,871 of record JBBSRZ010000014.1, read on the forward strand.
AAAGATTTAAGGCCAAAAACTCATTCGCAAAATCTGAGCAGATTACGCTGAAAGATTTAATGCAGATGAAGGTCGGCGACTATATTGCACACATCGACCACGGAATTGGGAAATTCATGGGTTTGGTCAAAGTGAATAATAATGGCAAGATTCAAGAATGTTTTAAACTGGTTTATAAGAATGGTGATCTGCTCTATGTAAGTATTCATTCCTTAAATAAAATTTCAAAATATAGCGGTCCAGACGGAAGAGAAATTGTTTTATCTAAATTGGGTGCACCTGCCTGGAAAGTCTTAAAACAGAAAACAAAAGCCAAAGTAAAACAACTTGCTTTTGATTTAATCCGGTTGTATGCAGAACGAAAAACGGCGAAAGGATTTGCCTTCACTCCAGATTCTTATTTGCAAAACGAATTAGAAGCCAGTTTTATTTATGAAGATACGCCTGATCAGGAAAAAGCCACGATCGATGTAAAAAACGATATGGAAAACGACACCGTCATGGATCGTCTGATTTGTGGTGATGTAGGTTTTGGAAAAACGGAGATTGCTATTCGAGCCGCCTTTAAAGCTGCAACTGATGGAAAACAAGTTGCCATTTTGGTTCCGACAACGATTTTAGCATTTCAACATTATCGAAGTTTTAAAGAAAGATTGCAAGATTTCCCGGTGGAGATTTCTTATATGAACCGTTTTCGAAGTGCGAAACAAAAAGCAGAAACTTTAGCGGGTTTACAATCGGGGAAGATTGATATTGTAATTGGTACCCATCAGTTGGTAGGAAGTGCGGTGAAGTTTAAAGATTTGGGACTTTTAATTATTGATGAAGAACATAAGTTTGGAGTTTCAGTTAAGGACAAATTAAAAACGATAAAAAGTAATATTGATACCTTAACGTTGACCGCGACGCCGATTCCGAGGACTTTGCAATTCTCATTAATGGCGGCCAGAGACTTATCGGTTATCAAAACACCGCCACCAAATAGACAGCCCGTCGATACGCAAATTGTCGGATTTAGCGAAGAGATTATTCGTGATGCGATCTCTTATGAAATTCAGCGCGACGGTCAAGTTTATTTCATTAATAATAGAATTGAAAATCTGAAAGATATCGCAGGTTTAATTCAGCGTTTGGTTCCTGATGCCCGCGTAATTACTGGTCACGGACAAATGGAAGGCAAACAATTAGAACGTAACGTTCTGGATTTTATGGAAGGAAAATATGACGTTTTAGTTTCTACAACAATTATTGAAAGTGGAGTAGATGTACCGAATGCGAACACGATTTTCATTAATGATGCCCAACGTTTTGGTATGGCCGATGTTCACCAAATGCGTGGTCGTGTCGGACGAAGCAATAGAAAAGCCTTTTGTTTTTTGATCACGCCACCGTTTGATATGGTAACACCTGATGCCAGAAAAAGATTGGAAGCAATTGAACAGTTTTCAGATTTAGGAAGTGGTTTTCAGATCGCGATGAAAGATTTAGAAATTCGTGGAGCCGGAGATTTATTGGGGGGCGAGCAAAGTGGTTTCATTAATGAAATGGGCTTTGATACTTATCAGAAAATAATGCAGGAAGCCTTAGAAGAACTTCAGAATGATGAAGAGTTCGAAGATTTATTTGATAATGAAGAAGACCGTAAAAAACTCTTTAAATCAACCAGAGAAGTAAATATCGATACGGATTTAGAATTAATGTTACCCGATTCTTATGTTCAAAGTATTGAAGAGCGATTGTCGCTTTATCAGAAGTTGGCAGAAATCCAAAGTGCGGAAGAATTACACCAATTACAATTAGAACTGGTAGACCGTTTTGGCGAGTTACCTTCGGAAGCAATCAATTTGCTGAAATCTGTCGAACTAAAATGGATTGCAGCCCAGATCGGTTTTGATAAAATCGTAGTGAAAAATGGAGTCTTTCTCGGCTATTTTCCGCCCAATCCTCAAGATAAATTTTACCAGAGTGATAAATTCAGACATATCATTTCTTATCTATCGAAGAATCCTAAAGAAGCGACTTTAAAGGAAAAAGCCAGCAAAGAAGGAAATCAGTTGATGATGCGAAAAGAAAATGTAGAGAATATTGATGAGGTGAATGCAGTATTGCAGAGAATTTTAAGTCCCATAAATTAATTAGAGTTATAATAGAATGAAATATTTAATCGTTGGTCTGGGCAATAAAGGAGATGAATACACAGAAACTCGCCATAATGTTGGATTTAAAGTCGCTGAGAAAATTGCCGAAACTATTGAAGCGCCTTTTAAGTCGTCCAACTTTGGTTTACTCGCTGAAGGAAAGTACAAGGGCAGAAAAGTCTTCATTTTAAAGCCAGATACTTATATGAATCTTTCGGGGAATGCCGTTCGGTTTTGGCTGCTCAAAGAAAACATTCCTTTAGAAAATCTAATGATTGTGACAGATGATTTATCGTTACCTTTTGGGACTTTAAGGATGAAAATGAAAGGTTCTGATGCTGGACATAACGGATTAAAAAGTATTCAAGATCAACTTCAAACGCAGAGTTATCCGCGGTTAAGATTTGGTATTTCTGCGGAGTTTAGCGAAGGAAGACAAGTGGATTACGTTTTAGGTAAATGGGGCGAGGAAGAAAAGGAAAAACTTCCCGAAAGAATTGAGAAGTTTTCTAAAGCCTGTTTGTCGTTTGTATTTGCCGGCATTCAGAATGCAATGACTTCGTTTAATGGTAAATAGAAATATTAAATTAAATTTTTATTTTTGATCTTGCTCATCACCCAATTAGAGTCGGTGAGATTGTATATTTTCTGAATGTCTTTTAAGATGTTTTCAAAGTCAATTTCCAGATCAATTATTTTTCCAGTTTTCATATCGAAAACCCAACCGTGCACAATCGGGTATTCATCAACCAAATATTCCTCCTGCACGCAAGCCATTTTGATCACATTGATGCATTGTTCCTGAACATTCAGTTCAACCAATCGATCATATCTTTTTTGCTCATCATCGATCGCATCTAATTCTGCCTGATGCAAACGGTAAACATCTCTAATTGTTCGCAACCACGGATTTAACAGTCCTAAATCTTCTGGCGTCATCGCGGCTTTAATTCCACCACATCCATAATGGCCGCAAACAATAATATGTTTTACTTGAAGATGCTCCACCGCATATTGAATAACGGCGGTCGAACTCATATCCAAAGTATTGACAACATTGGCAATATTCCGATGAACAAACAGTTCGCCTGGTTTCATGCCCATCATTTCCTCTGCAGAAACTCGACTATCAGAACATCCGATGTAAAGGTATTCTGGATTTTGGGTCGACGACAGTGTTTTAAAAAAATCTTGATCATCGTCTAATTTAGATTCTAGCCATTTTTTATTATTGTCGAAAATAACTTCGTAGGATTTTTTCATTCAGTGAATCGTTTGGATTAGTAGTTTTTCTATTCATCAATTACAAGTGTAAAAATAAGTGCTAAACTTTAAATAAAGAAGAAATTTTATTTAAAATTTACTCAATTTTATTATTGATATAACCTGCAGTTGCATTTTCATTCAAAGTAAAAGTTGCGGGATTTCCGACGACGACTGCATTTGCAGGAACATCGAAATTCACATAAGCGTTAGGTGCAATTAAAACATTGTCGCCGATGGTAATATTTCCCACGATGACAGCGTTCGGTCCGATCCATACTTCATTGCCAATTTGCGGAACACCTTCATTTTTCCCGCGATTGGCCTGAGCGATGGTTACTCCTTGCGCGATATTGCAGTTTTCACCGATGATAGTTTTTGGATTAATGACCAAGGCTCCCCAATGACCAAGATAAAATCCTGCACCGATCTGCGTTTCTGGATATATTTGGAAACCGTATTTAATTTGATAATGCCGTAAAATCAGGCGCCAGACTTTACCTAAGAAAGTAGTTTTGGGATATTTCTGCGTAGTTCTTAATAGATATATAAAATGCAGATTGGGGCTGACGCATTTTTTCCACATCTGAGTGGTCGAAATCCATTGTCCACTTTCGCGATAAAAATCTTTTTGAAGAATAGAATGATTCGGCATAATCACAAAGATAAAATAAAAAAGATCTATAATTCATCGATGATTTCGATAATCTGCTTAACTGAATTTTCGAGATTGAAAGGCATTTCGTACTCTTTTAAACGCTGTTCGGACGGCTCAAAAGTTTCAGGATGCTGAAGCGCTTTTTTCATTCCTTCATAAATTCCTTCTTCTGAATTATCGACGATCAGTCCCAATTTTCCATTCTCTAACATTTCCCGAACGCCAGAAACATCTGTCGCAATAATTTTCTTTTTTAAAGTAATTGCTTCAAATAATACGGTGGGAAATCCTTCATATCTGGAACTCAAAATGTAGAAATCTGCTTTCTTGAAATAAGGATATGGATTATCGGTAAAACCAAAAAGTTTCGCTGTTTCAGAAACGCCCAATTCGTCTTTTAATTTTTTGATATTTTCGAAATCGTAACCGTCGCCAATAATTAGTATGTTGTGATGAAAGCCTTCATCCAGCAAGCGTCTATGAACTTTTAATAATCGATCAAAACCCTTCTGCGGAAAGACCGTTCCCACGGAAATAAATGTTTTTACATCTTTATTAAATTGATAATCTATGATTTCAATATTTGACTTTGATAAAATTTCTTCGGTATCTAAAGGATTATAAATCCGTACAATTTTATTTGTTTCCTCATCAGTTATCGCCACTTTTTCGAAATCTTCTTTAATTTTCTCCGAGATAACCATGATCTTATTGAAACCGAAAAACTTCCGAAACTCATCATCAGTATAATTGTGAAATTCGGTTTTCTTTAAATCGTTGTGGACCCAGATCAGTTTTTTAGATGATTTTAACGGGGAATTTAATATTTCATCGCGCATTCCGTGGATGGCTCCAAATTCTATATCATATTTTTTTCTTTTTAAAATAAATTGATAAAGAAGCTGAGGGAAACGTTTTAAAACCTTTTGATAAATAACCCGAAATGCTTTAACCGGTAAATCTTGAAGGCGATTGGTCGTAATCATTTCGCCTTTGTTCAAATATAAAATATTAATCCAGTCAGGAACGTCTGTTAAATATTTACCTGAATACAAATTGAGTAAAAGATCTATTTCGTATTTATCTTCTGGCAAATTTTTTAGAAAGGTCACCAACACCTTTTCTGCTCCGCCGTGACGGAGAGAACCAATTCTGATGAGGGTTTTCTTTTTAGGCGCCACCGAATTATTTTATTGGTTTGTAACTATGAGGTAGATTTTCTTTGACGTAAGCATCCAGATTTGCACGGGTTTTCTCCAATTCTCTTGGATATATAACGTTGTTTTCTAATGATTTATCGCCATATTCTTCTATCGAGCAAATGAATTTTGCAGGAACTCCAGCATAAACGGAGTTTGATGGAGTAGAAGAATTAAGTACAGAACCAGCGCCTAAAATACAATTATCCCCCATTTCAACTCCAGGAAGAATCGTGCAGTTGTTTCCAATAAAGCAATTTTGACCAATTTTAATCCGTCCGAAATTTCTTGCATCTGCGTATTTGTCCATGGAACGAATGACGTACATCGCACCGTCGTGATTGATAAAAGTACAATTTGCGGTTATTTTTGTGTGATCTCCGATTTCAATTAAATAAGGTTCAGACCCGAACTTAGGTGCTTCAATGAAAATAACTCCTTTGCCTACTTTTAACCCACGTGATTTGCAGATTTCGATGTAGGCTTTATCACGAATGGCGCGAAGTATATCTTCTATTTTAAGAATTATTCGGTAAAGAAATCTCATTATTTCGTTTTTGCTAAATTAAGGAGGATTTCTTCAACGTCATTAAATATCTTTTGGTTGTCAAACTTATTTTCGATGTCGATCAAATTCTCTTTTAGTTCTTGAATTAAAAGATCATTTGTTAGAAATTCTTTCATCGCCGCGTACATTTCCTCGAAATCGTAATTGATGAGATAGCCTGTCTTTTTATGTTCGATCATTAATCCTACATCGCCTACATTGGTTGCTATAATTGGTTTTTGTAAAATTAACGCTTCTGCGATTACCAGCGGCCACGCTTCTGACTCGGAAGGCATAATGAAGAAATCTACATTTTTGATATATGAATAAGGATTCATTTTGTTTCCCGCTAAAATATATGTTTTATCGACGCCCAGCCTTTTCTGCTGTGCTAGAAGATTTTCCATTTCTTCTCCATCGCCTATAATGAGAATTGAATGTTGAAATCCATCCTTTACAAGTTGAGCGTGAACTTCCATTAGTTTATGATAACCTTTGCGGGTATGTAGTCTTCCAATAGAAACGAAAACGGGACTTTCGGGAAAATCAGTTACTTGTTCTTCGGCTTTCTTTTTAATTTCTTCAATCGGAATTGCGTTGATGATGACACTTTCACACGGATATTGGAGATCTGGATAATCGCGGTGCATCATTTCCTTTATTTTTTCTGAGCAATAAATCATGCGATCGAACTGCGGAAAGTGTTCCAGAATCTTAGGCACTAAAACCTGTAGTTTGGGATGATCAATTTCAGAATGAAACCAGCCAATTTTTTTTGAATTTATATTACTTGAATTTAAAACCAATTCGAAATCATTGTAGGTCATTCCGATTTCGATATCGTACGTATCTTTTAAATAATTTTCATCGATGCGTTGCGGATTTCGTCTTAATTTCTCCAATTTCATTCTTCTGAAAAGAAGTTGAATTTTTTGAATCAATTTATTTCTAGAAAAATCTTCTTTTCCGTCGGCTAACGAAACTTTCCTTATATGAGACGGGATTTCATTTCGTAATTCCCCCTGATTCAGACTTAGCAAAACGGTCAAATCAAATTTATTACGGTCAAGATTATTCAGTAAACTCAACAGCACTTTTTCAACGCCGCCCATTTCCATAGATCGGTGACGGAAAAGAATTTTTATTTTATCAGTTGACATCTGCGCCTAGATTTTGATATTGAAAAATTGAATTTTTTTAAGAAAAAACGGATTTAGAAATCTTTAAGTAGATTTTGTACATTCTAAATCGAAAATCTTGTGGAAAAAGTATTGTTGCTTTGTTTAAGATGATTTCTAAATCCGCCTGACTTTTAAATTTGAAGGCTGTTTTTGCGGCGAATAGAAGATCGACTTTTTTACTAACGAAGTCTGAAACTAAAATATTTAGAAAATTTTCTGGTTCGAATTGATCATATGAATCAGTACCTGTTTTTTTCTGCTCTCGAAAAAACTGCCTTGATTTTTCGACAAAGAGCCATTTTATAAATTTATTATCCTTTCTCGAAATGGAATTATCTAAAATTCTGTATTTCAACAACGATCTTTTAATATTCGCGAATTTATAATTCCCGAGCATTAATCTAAAATACAAATCGTAATCCTCGCAATACAACATTTTTTCGCGGTAATGAATTTCAGGAATATTCCGAAACATAATCACTGGATGAAATAATGAAATATTTTTAAGCATTTTTTTCCGAATAGTCTTATTTTCTCCTGGCGCTCGTAAGATTTTTGTTTCATCACCAGACTCATCAATGCACTGTACTTGACTGCCTACTAAAAAGGTTTGTGGATTTTTTTCAAGGAAGTTTACTTGCTTTTGAAAACGGTCGGGAGTGGAAATATCGTCCGCATCCATTCGTGCAATATACTTCCCTGTCGCGTTTTCTAAACCGATATTTAGGTTTTGTATAAAACCCGCTGGTCCTTTATTTTTCTCTTTTTTAATGATTTTAATTCTCGAGTCATTAAGTTGATTTTGTTCTAAAAGTTTTTGAGTGTTATCAGTAGAAGCGTCTTCAATAATTATAAATTCAAAATCTGCAAAAGTTTGTTTTAAAATAGAGTCCACCGCTTCTTGCAGGAATTGTTCTCCGTTGTAAACAGACATTATTACAGAAATTAGTGGCGGAACATTCATAAATTAATAGATTTTTAAATCTTTTTTATTAGTGTTTTTTGTTCTAAAATCACCATACTATTTGCTGGAATATCTTGGTACACGAGTACGCCTGCACCTACAATAACATGGTCACCAATTGTTACGCCTTTCAGTACTGTAACATTGCTACCTAACCAGCAATTTTTACCAATTTTAATAGGAGAGGTGTTAAATTTTTGATGTTCAACAATAAAGTGTGGATCTTCAGAATATTGATGATTATGATCGTAAAGTTTTACGCCTTCACCAAAAAGTGTTTGTTCTCCGATTTCGATTTTTTCTAAGCAGTTAATCGAGCAATAATTATTCAAAAAAACTCCACTCCCAATAGTGAGTTCGGCGTTTTCCCCCACTATTATGTTGATGTAACTTCGCAGATTTACTCCGTCTTTCAGGCGTGCCATTTTCAAATGTTCATTAAAGATGAAATTGCAAAAATCGCCAAATTTAAAGTTATTGCCGATTTTGACATTGGAATGACTGTTAAGAATGGCGGAATTTTTAATCTTTAAAATCTTCAACAAAATTTTTGAGAATAGTTTCATTTCTCACTAGTAAATGTGTTTAACAAATATAGTGTTTTCCATAGGAATTAAGTATTTTTACGTTTAACAAAAGCCCATGAATTCTCTCGTGACTATCTCGATTCCACTTTTTAAATGTGAGGATTTTTTACACTCCTGTCTAGAATCTGTGAAGAATCAAACGTACCCTAATATTGAGGTAACATTAATCAACGATCAAACTCCAGATAATAGTGTTGAAATTGCAGAAAACTTCATTAAGAATAATAATCTGAAAAACTGGAAAATTTATCATTTAGCAGAAAATTACGGTTTGTCTGTTGTAAGAAATAAAGGAATTGATACTGCAAACGGGAAATATCTTTTTTTTCTGGATAGTGATGACACTATTACTCCAGAATGCATTGAAACCTTGGTCAAAATCTCTGAAGAAACAGGTGCTGAGATGACTATTTCTCAATTAGAATGTGAGCAATTAGAAACGGGCGAAAAGTCAATATGTATTAAAATTACTTCCGAGGAGGAAACTATAGAGGGCAATTTAAATATTTTACGGGCTTTGGCCAATGCTGAATTGGTGACGTATGCTGTTAACAAACTTTTTTTGGTCGACTTTATTCAGGAGTCTAACATTTACTTCGTACCTGGTTTATTTGCCCAAGATGAACTTTGGACATTTCACTTAGTTCTTAAACTCAATAAAATTGCCATTTATAAGGAAGTTACTTACACCTACTTTCTGCACAAAAATTCTGTAATTCACAATCGAAATAAAAAACATTTTGATAACTGGGCTACAATAGTTGATCACTTTTACACTGCATTAAAAGCAGAAAAAGATCCTGTACGACGCGTTTTAATTAAAACCCATCTCATAAATTATAAAAGCATGACGCTAATTATGAATTGGAAAGCACAACAGAAAGTAGAATCGTGGCGGTACAGTTTTCAATTGTATAAAAGCAATCCTAATTTGAATTTGCTAGACTACTTTTGTTCAAACTATAATTTTGCAACTAAGAAAAAAGCGTTAAAATTGGCTTTGCCTTCGAATATTGCAGTTCGTTTTTTTAAATATCAATATTACAGGTAACTATTTTTTGAATTTATAAAAATTACTGACTAGAAAAAAGTTGCGAAGAAGTATGTAATTATACCATTTCGCAAATCCTAAATATTGGTCCACCACAGTTCTTTTATCCAATGCTTGAAAGGCTTTTTTTAATCTGTTTATCTGATACTGTCTTTCTGCCGTCGAAAGTGTAGACCGAAAATATTGATAAACCTTTATGGCATCGATGAAATTTTTATATGCGACGCCTTCTGCTATACTTTTTCTACTGTCGTAAATATTAAGTTTTTTTGCGAATTCTCTTAAATACAAATCAGTGACAATGATATCTATTTTTTTGAGATTAAAAGATTTAGCAGAGGAGTTGAGAAAGATATAATGAGTATAAATACCTTCACAAGATCCAATTTTCGTTACATGCTGTAAAAGTTTGCGTTCTACAATTTCATCCGCATTTAAAAGCGGCTCGGTAAATCTGAAAGAAACTTTTTTAAATATTTTTTTTTTATAAAGTCCTCGAAAATGGAAATCGTAACGACCAATTGTTTGTTGAAGTGCGTCCGCACCAGAAATCGAATATTCGCTGTAGTTTTCAATGTCGTCGAGTTGTCGGTCTAATGAATAAATGTTTTTTAATTTCCCATCGCTAAAAATGGTTTTTACAATCATACCTACCATATCCAACTTGGGAAATTTCTGGAAAACGTTCACTGCCTCTTCAACCGCCTTCGTAGACAGTTGATCATCATGATCGAAAAGCATGATTAGGTCTCCCGTAGCAGCATCCTGTCCTGCAGCTTTAGCGTATTGTGCAGTACCTTCATTTTTTTTATCTATGATATTTATGCGGCTGTCCTTTTTTTGATAGTACAAAAGTTGTTCTAAAGTGTCATCGCTAGATCCGTCGTTCACGCAGATAAATTGGATGTCTAAATAAGTCTGCTTCATTAAAGAATCCATTGCTTTATGGACAAAATTGCCCAGATAAACCGAATTGTAGAATGTAGTAATGATACTTACTGTGGGATTCATGCTAGAATGAGTATATGCAAAGTGTTGGGGCAAATATAATTTTTAATTCATCATAAAAATACTGATTATAAAATTGCAACCTACTTATGAACCAAAGTTTCATTTTTTGAGAATTTCTAAAAACTATTTCGTTAGATTGTAAAATCTCTTTAATAAAAGGCTATACGTACCTATTTTCTACCTGGATAAATCGGTAATCCAAAATCGCACTAAAAAGAATTTTGACATTTGGTTTACGATTGGGAAATCTATTGATGAGGCTTTAAAGCAAGAAAAAAACACGAATCGAAAACAACTGATTTTGAAATATCTTATCAATTATAAGTTTCTTACCCTTCTCATGAATTGCAAAGCGCAGAAAAACGAAGTTTTGTGAAAGGAAAGTTACTAGAATTATATAACACTTACACGTTTATCGCTCCTCGATTATATTTCAAACGATTTTCCAACATCATCGAAAAAAAACAAATTTATTTAATCAACTTCCTACTGATTTGGGTTTAAGTTTTTCAAGTGGCGGTATGATAGGTAATCTAAGAGTTTCAGATGTACTTCACGAGCCTATTTTCTGTTTTCTAATTTAGTTTCTGCAGTACTTTTCGAATTTTCGCAATGTTTTTTTCATTGCTCATAATCGCTAAATAATCTTCTTTTATTCTTTTAGAATAATTTTCCAAAACATCTTGATTGTCATGAAAATAAACAATTGCATTCGCCATTTCATCAATATCTCGATTGATAAACATTCCATTAATTCCGTCCTGAATCACCATGGAGGGTAATCCAATAAACGTTGACACTGAAGGAATGTTAGAAAGACTTGCTTCACAAAACATAGTAGGAGCGCCATCACCACTCGAGGCGATCACGGCTAAATCGACATCGTTGTAAAATTCGATCATTTCCTCGTAAGAGGTATTAAAAGAAGTTTTGAGCCGAACTATTCTGCCAGTTTCTAAGACTTTTTTTACCGCCGGTTCTATGACTTCAAAAAATCCTTTAACTGGACGATTGGGATTTCCAGTCCAGCCCAATGTGAAGATGTCACTTTTAATTTTAGTTTTTCCGAAACATTCTTCCTTATAAATTCCCAGAGCAAACTCTAAATCATCGGTGTAATCGCTATATGCACGAATGAGATTTTCATTGGCGAGCAAAAGGAAATCATAATTTTTTAGATATTTCTCGAAAAATTCTGAGCGTGAAAGCGAATTAACGTCAGTTTTCGTTTTGATATCGTATTCTGGACCAAGATGTGGAAAGCAATCGTTAAAAATTCCGACCAGATTCTTACGCCCGGTAAACGGGATTTCAGAGATATACTGAAAAAAATACGCCATCGAAATTACATAATCGAAATTAAGAATTTCAATCTTTTTATTTTCATCATTGAAAGGCGTTACGAAAGGTTTGGTATATTTTGGAAAAGAATAATTTCGTGAGGAATGAATGACCTGTACTTTTTTATTTTGGGTAGAAAATAACTGATAAAATTTGAATCGAATTTTGGAAATTAAGTTTAAAGTAAGCAATTTAAAAGAACTCATTTTCTGAAGATCTTTTATTCGATAAGCATCATTGCAAACATAATAACAATCATATTCGTCCGATAATTTCAGAGACCAAGATTTCACCATAAAATAGAAAGCCCAGTCTTTGATATCAACTTCAAAAAGTATTTTTTTCTTCATTCAATGAAATTATTGGTAAAGTTACATTTTTTAGCAATAGTCGGCCATTACAGAAGATATCATTAAACTTTAAGAAATAATTTATGTATTTTTAGGCACAATTTATAAACGAATGCTGTTTACTGTTTTCACTCCCACGTATAATCGTGGCTACTTGTTAGATCGGCTTTTTAAAAGTCTATCCAGGCAAACAGTTCGTAATTTTGAGTGGTTAATTATTGATGATGGTTCGACCGATAGTACTGCAGAAGTAGTTGCTCAGTTTATTGAGATAGCAAATTTCCCTGTCCGATATATTTATCAAACAAATCAAGGGAAACATATCGCCATTAATAGTGCAATAAACAACGCAGAGGGAAGATGGTTTTTAACTATAGACAGCGATGATTTTCTGGCGAATGATTGTTTAGAAATATGTCAATTACTAACTATAGAAACTGAAGATAAAGAATTTGGAGGATTTACTTTTATTCATGCTCCTGAAGAATTGTTCGCAGAAAAAAGGAAAAGTGAAATAAAAAAGTGGACGAAGTACAATAGTTATGATTGGGATTTTGCTGGTGAAATGGTTTACGTTTTTAAACTAGAAGTGATCAAAAAATATCCTTTTCCAGTTTTTGAAGACGAAAAGTTTTGTCAGGAAAGTGTGCAGATCATTCCCATTATTAAGAATTACAAAGTCCTTTTCACTAATTATATTTTGGCGTTTGGAGAATATTTAGAAGACGGCCTAAGTCAGAATTTATATCAGAGATTGCTTAATAATCCGCGTTACGCACTGCTGTCTTTTAAAACTAAATTGAGCGTGGCAAAAACGAAAGAGGACAAAAAACTGCTCGCAAAAAATTATTGGGATGTTGCCTTAAAATCGAAGTCAATTTCTTGCAAAGAAAAACTGAGTGGTTTTCCTATTACATGGACTGCGACAGAATTTTTTAATAAAATTAAAAACAGGTGGAAGCGAAAGTGAGTATTATTATACCAGTATTCAATGCTGAAGATTTTATTTTACGATGCATACAAAGCATTTCTAAACAAAATTATAAGAACTATGAGGTTTTAATTATTGATGATTGTGGAACAGATGATTCTGTAAGAAAAGTGCAGGAGTATTTAGAAGAAAACACATCATTTCCATGCGTAATTATTCGTAACATTTTAAACGAGGGACCAAGCAGAAGCAGGAATCGGGGAGTGCAGCAAGCTAGTGGAGAATATATTTTATTTTGTGATGCTGATGATGAATTAAGTTCTGAAGATACTGTTAGATTACTTCTTAATAAACTACTGGAAAACAGTGTTGATTTTGTCGTTGGAACTACAAAATTTATAAAAAATGAAATAGAGGTTGATAATCCATACCACGTTCTAAATAATAAAAAGGACGTCTACCTAAATTCAAATGAAATTCTTGAGGGATTTTTTTCCGGTGAATGGGCAGTCACCCCTTGGAATAAATTATACGATAAAAACTTCTTGAAAAATAACAATCTTTCATTTTTGCCAGATGTATTGCATGAGGACGAGTTTTGGGGGTTTGAAACGGCGGTCGCTGCTAATAAAATTGCTTTCATTAATGAAACTACTTATACATACTATTCACTATCTAATCCAACCTCAATTACTGGTAATATTAAATTACAAAATTATATAGATCTTAAAAGGATGCTATTTAAAATGATGAAAATTGCTTACGAACAAAACCTTATAAATGAATCAGAGAAGACATTGACATATCTTCAGAATTTTGCAATAAATTCCATTCTAGGTAAATTGGTGCAAAATTACAAGACTTGGAAAAAAGTTTATAAAGAAATTAGCGCAGAATTTTCCCAATATAATTTTCTCAATCAAAAATATTTTAAGAAGCCTCCTTTTATTGCGTACCAAGCATACAGAGCTAAATTTGATCATCGTTTTCTGCTTTATAAGAAAATTCCTAAAGTAGTAGCAAAATTTCTATAAATAATTTTCTACTAAAAATTATAACAATAGTCCAGATTTATATTATTTAAAAGAAAGTTGGTAGGTAAAAAAGTTTACAATGGAATTATCTAATTCTACCGCTACACTAGTGTGTCGTTTGTGAAAACTATAGCAGTAGAGTGATTTTTAACTAAAAACACGATTTTAATATCAATATCTGGTTCTGTAGTAAAAACTTCTAATTTTCCTGACTATTCTGCCCCACTTGCTTTCATAGAACTTTTTCAGATTATCGTATTCCAAGGCCATATTCTGTATCTCAGTAGATAGGTTTTTTTCAAGAAAATGTTGAACTTCCTGTTGTGCCTTTTCATTCTGAGTACAACTTATACCATTTTTATCAAAGACACAGATGTATTGTGCAATGTGCCGTTGGGAGGGGTTTTGGGTAATAAAAACTTGCAAATTGAATATATGATCGGAGGAAATTTGATATTCTTCACTATAACCACCATTTTTCAATATAAAATTTCTTCTGATAAATGCAGACTGATGACAGATTGGTTCTTTTAATAGTGATCCTAATGTGATGACGCGGGGAATTTTATATTCATAGCGTTTCTCTGAGGTCGCATAATAAGCATCCCCATACACGTAGTCTTCACCAGTTAGATAAGGTATGCATTTATTGAGCATAGTTTCCGATGCGAAAAAGTCTCCACTGTTCATAAAAATCACATATTCACCCTTTGCAACCGCTAGACCTTTATTCATCGCACTGTAAATGCCAGAATCAGGTTCGCTCACGTAATAGTTAACTTTCTGGGAGTAACTTTGTAATAATTCTTTACTCCCATCGCAACTTCCGCCATCGATAATGATGAATTCGTAGGCGTCAGATTTCTGACTGTTTACACTTTCAATAGTGCTTTTTAGACCTTCCAAGTTTTGGTAAGAGACCGTAATTATTGAAACTTTACACATTGTTTTTATTGTGTTATAATTGTGGCAACACTTTTATGACTTTAATTTATTTGATGAATATGAGAAAGATTTACCCGACTGAAATATTATAGTCTTAGTATTCATAATTTGCATCTTCTTTCACAAGTTTAATCTAAATTCTAATTCGTGTAGTTTTTCCCATATTATTTCAACCGCATTTCGAGAAAATCAGCTTCTTCGATAAACTTTGTATACGGTTATGTTTATTTAATAATGATTTGATTTCTGGAGCAAGACGATCGGGTTCTTCCTCTTCATTAAAAAATATAATTGTATTACTGTTAAATATTTATGGTTCAAGATCACCTGAGCACTCCAGTAGTTTTACAATGTTACGCTTGGTTTGCTTTAATTATTT
Organism: Flavobacteriales bacterium; assembly: GCA_038242555.1. Lineage (GTDB taxonomy): Bacteria > Bacteroidota > Bacteroidia > Flavobacteriales > Weeksellaceae > Kaistella. The sequence goes on from JBBSRZ010000014.1 coordinate 36,450, forward strand.
TCTGGTACTCTTTCGAGATAAAACCTATTCTAAATATTCAAAAAAATTTATTCTTTTTGGTGATCTTCAAGCAGTATAAGATTTTAAAATCTTTGCACATTGATCATTTTTAAGATTCGTCTTATTAGAGAAGCCGTTCTGCTCAGCGTCACTAGCCTCTCAGTTCTCATTACTTGTCCTATATTGCTTGTCTCAAAATCCTCATCTATTATTATTACCTTTTCATTTTCTTCATAATTTCTGGCGATAATAGAAATCACAGATTGGTCATGACGATGTTGTGAGAAATGCTCTAGTTGTGCAGTACGTTCATGTATAAATAGATCAGCTACTAAATGCGGGTAATAAAGCATTAATTGCAACCAATCATTAATGATGCTTCTTGATGCAGCGGTATTTCTAATAATAATAAATCCCGCCAGTAGTTTATTTTTTTCAGTTATTAAATCCATTTTGAATTCGACGAAATGCTCAACTAATTCTCTTTTTGCCCAGTATTTTATTTTAGGACTATCTATAAAGTCAGGATTAAATTTGCTCCAACCGTAATCTTTATCAGATTGATATTGGAAGAATAGAATATTGGTGTTTTTTACTAGAGAAAAGTATTCATTCCACTTGTCGGATTTCTGCAAAGTACAGCCCGCATCACAATATACTAAAATATCATTTTCTGCCATCTTTGAAAGTGTATCTGCGATTATGTACGGTTTCCATAACCAAAACCCACCTCCTTTTTCTGTTAAAAAAAGTGGGGAGGACTTGATAGGAATGGGAAGATCGTTAACGGAATATCTCCGACATTCATCAAAAAGTTGTAAAGATTTAGCTTCCTTTACAATTCTTTTTGAAGATTTAATAAATCTTTTGCTGCCGTAAGTAATGAACTGTTTCAATTATTTTAAATATATAGGGCCTGCATTATTCATATTAAACGTCCATCCAGTCTTCATCTTGGTACCTTCAACGCTTATTTTTATTTTATGGGTACTCTCAGCATAAACCTCTTTTCCGGCTAAACAAAGCATTATCGACATGAATAAAGTTCCTTTGTTAAAAGCAAAAGGTAAACCCATACTTCGCTCGATGATGAAACGACCTCTCTTAAACTTAGGACTTTCACCTCTATAATGAGCAGGACAGTAAAAAGCCACAGGATTATCAAAGTTATCAAATATCTGAACTTCCATATCAAAGAGCAAATCTTCCTTTAAAAAGCCTTCTATTAAAATATCTATCTTTTCTTGCTGCTCATTTATAATTACTGTTGAATCTGGTTTCCCATTTATTTCTACATTATCAATTTTTATTAAATTATTTTTACAATCAAGAATATCTACTAGTTCAACATTGTTTGTAATTCTTTCGTTAGAGTATAGATTTATACATTCATCTATTTCACCAGTGTATTTTATAATTCCGTTTTCTAAGAAAATTCCTTGATCACAAAGCTGTTTAATGGACGCCATATTATGGCTAACAAACAGAACCGTTCTACCTTCACCTTCACTAACATCGCCCATCTTCCCCAAACATTTCTTCTGAAATTCAGCGTCACCCACTGCCAATACTTCGTCCACAATTAAGATTTCAGACTCTAAATGTGCGGCTACTGCGAAAGCCAGACGGACATACATTCCCGAGGAGTATCTTTTTACTGGCGTATCAATATATCTTTCAACGCCAGAGAAATCTACAATTTCGTCGAATTTTCTCTTAATTTCTTTACGAGTCATTCCCAGGATTGCGCCATTTAAATAGATGTTTTCTCGACCCGTCATTTCTGGATGAAATCCGGTTCCAACCTCTAATAAGGAAGCGATTCGGCCGTTGGTGTAAATTCTTCCAGTCGTTGGCTTAGTAACTTTACTTAATAATTTTAAAAGGGTAGATTTTCCGGCGCCGTTTCTGCCTATAATCCCGACGGCATCGCCTTGCTCAATTTCGAAATTGATGTCTTGTAAAGACCAAACATATTCGCTGTTTCCTTTATTTGCACGGTCATTCGCTTCACCAATTCTAAGGTAAGGATCTTCCTTTCCTCTCACCGTATGCCAAAAACGATTGATGTCGTGAGAAAGCGTGCCAGTTCCTACCTGGCCTAAGCGATATTGTTTTGAAATATTTTCTGCTTTTATTGCGAGCATGGATTTACAATAAGATATTAATAGTGACTAACGTGATTGCGATTATTGAAATTCTAAACAGAATCCATAAATCCTTTTTCTACTTTGGTAAACGTTAAGGTACCGATTACTAAAATAGTAAAAATTAATAAAGTGCTAGTTACTAGCATCGGAATAGAAAAGTCTCCGACGCCAAGCCAACCATATTTAAAGCATTCAAATATTCCAGTCAGCGGATTGTAAACGGCTAGTTGTTTCCAAATTCCACTCAATGCAGAGACTGGATAAATAACGGGTGTCGCGTACATAAATAAACTTACTCCGAAGCCTAAAAGCATTTGTAAATCTCTGTACTTTGTGGTTAGAGAGGAAAAGACCATTCCCGTACCGAGGGCAAAAGCAGCCATCAGTATCACTAAAAATGGCGTAGCCAAAATCCAGATGTTAGGTTGAACTTCGCCTTTTATCATATAGTAAAGTAGGAAACATATAAAAAGTAAAAATTGAACACCGAATTTCATTAAATTAGACAGCACTATGGTCAGTGGCATCACCAACCGCGGGAAATACACTTTGCCAAAAATGGAGGCGTTATCCCGAAATACGCTGGACGTTTTCGTGAGACAAGTAGAAAAATAATTCCATAAGGTAACTCCTGCCATATAAAATAAAACTTGTGGAGCTCCGTCTGTCGATAAACCTGCAATATTTCCGAAAACAACAACATAAACGAGCGTCGTAAAAATAGGATTGATGAAAAACCAAACTGGTCCTAAAATAGTCTGCTTAAATTCTGACACGAAATCCCGCTTTACAAACATGTAAACCAAATCTTTGTAACGCCAAACTTCTTTTAACTTTAAGTCGAAAAGAGAATGAGTAGACTCGATGGTTTCGGTCCATTGTTGCTGAGGTTCGCTCATTTGTGGGAATAAATTTTTCGCAAAATTAAGGTAAATTAATGAATCTTAGAAAGTTCTATTTTGCTCAGCAAGATCGAAGTCAGGAATAACGGGATGTACAAACGGATTTCGTATAAGATTCCGGTGTAAAAACAGAGTAATAAATAGGGAATAGAAAATACGTGAAATATTAATATCAGTTTTACTGCTTTTCGGTCTTTCGCTAATAGTAAGGAAAAAGCGAAAAATACCAGCCAAAATAGTATTCCTAAAATATTTTTTGGTTGTGAAAAATTTTGTGAGAGCAGATTTCCATCATTTGTCGTAAAGTTCTCGCTCATTAATCTTAAGCCCAAATAAACGGCTAAAAAGATTATTCCCAATACGAACATAGGAACTATTGCTTTTCTCTTCAAGCCGAATTTTGTGTATAATAAAGTTGCCGCTAAGGAAAGTGAAAGTGCAGAAGATTCTCTATTTAATGTAGAAACGAGAATTATGATTCCCAACAGAATTACTCTTGCAGTAGTTTGTTTTTGAAGATATCTGATTAAAAAATAGATAAATAGTAGCAAGAAAAAATAACTCGAAACATCATATGGGACAATGACAAATGAAGACAAGGCAATACTAAATATGGAAACTGCAATTATTAATATTTTCTCCGAAAGCGTTGCGACAAAAGTTTTTGACTGCGTAATTAAAACTAACATCAGCGCCGACAGAATAATAAAAATCGTATTCAAAATATAAAACGATAAATACATCTGCGGTTCCGAATTATTATCGATAAATTTAAATTTAAAGATCTCGTAATCTAGATTTAAATAAGAGAGAAAGTCGTAAACAGCAACGAGCAAATGGCCGCTTAATATTCGGTGTTGATAAATGCCGGATTGAAATTGTTCTTGAAAACTAGCGTAATTTAAAATCGTAGTAGAATAAACATTCGCAAAACCAAAGTACACGAAACTACTAGTCGTGAACGCTAAAAAAAAAGCGAAAATTAGTTTTAAAAGTAAATTTAATTTCAAGATGTTTTCTTTGGGTTAAACTCGATTTACTTAATCGTTTTTCTACCGATTGATTTGTAGAAAAATCCTTTGTCTTCCACCTGATCCAGCGCAAACATATTTCTACCATCGAAAATGACTTTATTTTTCATTTTCTGCGCCATTAAATCGAAGTTTGGATTTTTGAATTCACTCCAATCTGTGGCGATTAATAAGCAATCTACATCTTCTAAAGCTGAGTACATGTCTTTTGCATAAGATATTCGATCTCCTAAAAGTCGTCTTACATTTTCTTCTGCAATCGTATCGAAAGCACTAATCTGTGCTCCTTTTTCGAGCAATAAATAAATATTATCCAAAGAAGAGGCTTCTCTAATATCATCGGTATTTGCTTTAAAGGCAAGGCCCCAAATTGCGATTTTCTTTCCTTTTAAATCTCCGTTAAAATAATTTTCGATTTCTGAAACTAAAATAATTTTCTGCGTTTTGTTCACTTCTTCGGTGGCTTCTAAGATCTGAAAATCAAATCCTTCTTGTTTACCAGAATTAATTAAAGCTTTAACATCTTTCGGAAAACAACTTCCGCCGTAACCAATTCCAGGAAATAGAAAACGCTGACCTATTCGATCATCAGAGCCCATTCCTAATCGAACTTTATCTACATCTGCACCCACTTTTTCGCAGTAGTTTGCAATCTCATTCATAAACGTAATCTTCACCGCAAGAAAAGAATTTGCTGCATATTTCGTCAACTCCGAAGATTTTTCATCCATGAAAATAATCGGAATTCCCGTATTCGTAAAGGGCTGATAAATTTGCGACATGATTTCCTTCGCTCTTTCAGATTCGCTGCCCACAATTACGCGCGCTGGATTCATAGAATCTTCTATTGCAAAACCTTCTCGTAAAAATTCAGGATTAGAAACTACGTCGAATGGAATTGAGGTCTTTGCCGAAATTGTTCCTCGAACGATATCCGCCGTTCCGACTGGGACCGTTGATTTATTCACAATCACTTTGTAATCTGTCAGCATTTCACCAATTTGATTGGCGACAGAAATCACATAAGAGAGATCCGCGGAGCCGTCTTCTCCTGGCGGAGTTGGCAAAGCCAAATAAATGACTTCACTTTGATCCAAGGCTTCTTTTAGATCCGTGGTGAAAAATAAACGCTGCGCCTGAATATTGCGAAGAAACATTTCGTCTAGGCCAGGCTCGTAAATTGGTACGATTCCCTGGTTCATTTTTTCTACTTTATTTGCATCAATATCAACACAATAAACCGTGTTTCCTAAGTCTGCTAAAGTAGTACCGGTCACCAATCCTACGTATCCAGTTCCAACAATCGTAATATTCACAATTAGCGTTTTTTTATTCTTGCAAATATAATAATTAATCGTCGGCGTACTCCTTATTACTCTTTCAATAAAAAGCAATTATTTTGTATTTTTATTAAAAAAATGTATATTTGCATCGGATTAGCGGAAAAATTAATGAAAAGGCCTTCGGAAGAAAGCCTTTTTTCGTAAGAGTATTTTAGATTATATGGACTTTAAAGCGCAAATAGAACAACTTTTAAATGACTTTCTCGCCGGAAGAGAAGACCTTTTTTTAATTGATATTAAATTCTCAGCCACCGATCATATTAGAGTGATCTTAGATGGTGATGAGGGATTCACGCTGCAAGATTGTTTAGATGCAAGTCGCGCAATTGAGAATAATATGGATCGCGAAGAGCACGATTTTTCTTTAGAAGTGATGAGTGCTGGTTTGAGTGAACCACTTAGTTCTCCGAGACAATACCGCAAGAATGTTGGTAGATCTTTAGAATTGTTGATGAATGATTCTTCAGAAGTAGAAGGTGAATTGGTAAAAGTAGAAGACGATTCCATATCTTTAATTTTAAAATACCGCAAACCCAAAGATATTGGAAAAGGAAAAGTAGATGTTGTTGAAGAAAAACAATTTTTCTATTCTGATATTAAAAAAGCATTAGTTGCAATAAAGTTCTAAAAACGAAGGAGTTGTTTTTTATAACACGAACTCTTTTATGATAAATTGATTTAAATTTAAAGGGTAAGAACTTTATATTTCAAACCTTAAACAAAACATATATAAATGGACGGTTTAGCATTGATTGAAGCATTTGGCGATTTCAAAGAAGATAAAAACATCAGCAAGATAGATTTGATGGCCATTATCGAAGACTCATTAAAAACTTTATTAAGAAAAAGATTTGATTCTGACGATCATTTTGATGTCATTGTGAATCCAGATAAAGGAGATTTTCAGATATTTTTAAATAAGACAATTGTTGAAAATGAAATGTCTGAAGATGATGATTTAGAAATCGAAATCTCAGAAGCAAAAAAAATAGATCCAACTTTTGAAGTTGGAGAAGATTTCACCGTAGAAATTCCGATTGAACAATTAGGAAGAAGAAGTATTTTAACGCTGAAACAGATTTTAGCGACTAAACTTCAGGAGCATAATAATGCAGTTTTGTATGATCAGTTCCGAGATAAAATTGGTGAAATTGTTTTAGGTGAAGTTCATCACATTCGTCACAAACATGTGATTTTATTAGATGACGACGATAATGAATTCATATTGCCTAAAGAGAATCAAATTCCTTCTGACTTCTTTAAAAAAGGAGAAAGCATTCGTGCGATCGTAGAAAGCGTTGATTTTAAGGGAGCGAAACCACAAATTATTGTTTCAAGAACAGCACCTTTATTTTTAGAGAAATTGCTAGAACTTGAAATTCCTGAAATCCAAGAAGGAACAATTATTTTGAAAAAGGTAGTTCGTATTCCGGGAGAGAAGGCGAAGATCGCAGTTGATGCTTACGATGATAGAATCGATCCTGTTGGAGCTTGTGTTGGAGTGAAAGGATCAAGAATTCACGGAGTTGTTAGAGAGTTGAAAAACGAAAACATTGATGTGATTCAGTGGTCTAAGAATCCAGAAATCATGGTGAAAAGAGCCCTAGGAAATATCACCGTAAATAAAATCGAAATCAACGAAGAAACAAAATACGCTTTGGTTTACACGCCTGTAGAAGAAATTTCTAGAGTGATCGGGAAGCAAGGACAAAACATTAGATTGGCTTCTTGGTTAAGTGGTTATGATATTGATGTTTACAGAGAAGCGAGTGAAGATGATGATGTTGAATTAAGAGAATTCGTTGGTACTGAAGAAGGCGATATCGAACAGTGGATTATTGATGAATTCCGAAAAGTAGGATTAAACACCGCGAAAAGTGTTTTAGATAAAGAAACAGAAGCGTTGGTAGGATTAACCGATTTAGAAGAAGAAACTATTGCGGAAGTAAAACGCATTCTAAAAGAGGAGTTAGAAGACTAATAATTTCTACATACCTCATCTAAAGTTAAAATAGGTTAACTTTGCCAAAAATTAAAATAAAAGTATAAAGTA
>JBBSRZ010000015.1:0-37317 GCA_038242555.1 Flavobacteriales bacterium
ATAATTTTAAGTCTGTAGCACAAATTCCAAATAATTTCTTATTACAAACCACGGTAAATATTCCGTTTAGTGAGGCCACAGCGATTGCGGAGAAAATATTTTTAGGAAAAGAATTTGATTTCAGAGATGGCAAATCGAAGATTAAGATTTCATCCATTAAAGTATACGGTAAAAATGACCGAGTAATGATTGAGGCGCAAACCGAAGGTGCCATCGAAGGTATTTCTTATATCAGTGGAGTTCCTGTTTATGACGAAACCCTCAGAAAAATAGTTTTAGTTGACACCAAGTTTAAATTGAAAACAAAGAATATTCTGCATAAAACTGCGACCCTTTTGCTTCAAGGAAAGATCGTTAAAATGATAGAAAGTGAATACGGAATTCCAACCGCTGACTTAGAAGATTCTTCGAAAAAGAGCATCGAAGAAACTTTTAATAAAGAATATTACAAAGGTTTAAAAATGCGCGGAAAGGTCTTTAAGTTAAAGCCTTTTCAAATAATATTGACTCCGTTTGGTATTACGGCCATTATCGATACGCAAGCGCAGTTAGAACTTTTGGTCAACGGAATGTAAATATTGCGATTTAAAATATTAAAAGTTTCCATAACTGTTGCGCAATCAGATGTTCACGTTTCTAAACGTTCATTAATATCTTGTAGTAAAAGAAATTCTCTAATATAATTTTTTCCAAAAAATAAAAAGTCCTATATTTGCAAACCAAAATGGTTCTTTGGCCGAGTGGTTAGGCAGTGGTCTGCAACACCATCTACAGCGGTTCGAATCCGCTAGGAACCTCCAAAGCCCTACTAATCTGTATATGATTTGTAGGGTTTTTCTTTTTAACAAATGCTACTGCAGTTTTAGTGCTAATAATTGCGTTATAAAAAACGAGTTTAAAAATGCCTTTTATTTTCTACATTTGCGAACTTACATTATTGAATGAATAGTTATTTTAATCTTACCCTGGGTGAGGAAGAGAAAGAAAAAGTCTTAGCAAATGTTCAGAATAGCATCGAGTTTTCTGGTGCAAACGTTTGGATTTTGGCGTGTGCAATTATGATTGCTTCTGTCGGGTTAAATGTAAATTCTACCGCCGTTGTTATCGGAGCGATGTTAATCTCACCTTTGATGGGACCGATTGTAGGAGCAGGCTTTTCTTTAGCCATGTTCGATTTTGCGCTATTGAGAAAATCATTAAAGAACCTTCTCATTTCTACCGTAATAGGTTTGCTGGTATCGTTCATTTATTTTTCTTTGAGTCCTTACAAAGATGCGCAGTCCGAAATATTGTCGCGGACGTCTCCCAACATTTATGATGTCTTGATCGCTTTTTTTGGTGGATTAGTGGGTGTGATTGCAGTAACCAGAGTTGAAAAAGGAAATCCGATTCCTGGAGTTGCGATTGCAACCGCGTTGATGCCGCCACTTTGTACCGCAGGCTACGGTTTAGCCACGGGTAATATTTCCTTTTTTGGTGGTGCGCTATTTCTTTATGCGATCAACTGCGTGTTTATTTGCATCGCGACCTATTTTATTGCGAAACTATTAAATTATCCTTCCGTCGGTTTTGTTGATGCTAAGCGAGAGAGGAACGTGAGAAATTGGATCACCGTTATTACCGTTCTGATGATTTTGCCAAGTATTTTCTTCGCTTATCAATTTATTCAACAACAACGATTTCAGGAAAAAGTAAAACTGTACGTACAACAGGAATTTGAGTCCAAAGGAAATACGATCGTATATCAAAGAACCAATTATTCGTCGGCAGATGCTTCTAAAACCATTGAGCTGGCGTTTCTTAATCGAAAATTTACATCTAGAGAAATCACTTTAGAAAATAAAAAACTGGAACGATTAGGTTTGCTCAATACGAAATTGATTATTCGACAGGACAGCGCATTTTTGGCAGATGTTTCTACCAAGAAAATCATGAATAACGAAATTGATAATAATACGAGATCGGAATTAATCTCTGATTTAAATGCTAAAATAGAACGCTATTCCTTTCGAACAGAAAACTTATATCAAGAAGCCAATTCTATCTTTCCGGAATTAAACTCCATTTCAATCGCAAAACAAGAAATTTTTTCCAAGACCGATTCTACGAAAGTTATTCCCGTAGGTTTTTATCAAAGTGAAAAAGTACTACCAAAAGAAAGTGAGGAGACTTTACGCAAATGGCTACAAGCAAAACTAAAAGTTGATACATTAGAATTATACCGACGTTAAGGTTAATATCCTGACTTTAAATTGAATATAGATCGCCTTTTAAAATTTTAATTAATTTTATTTTCAGTTGATTTAAATCATTTTTAAATCTTTTAACATTTCGTTAACACATCATTGGTTCCGAATTTGGCTATACACTAATTAGAACGATTACTTCGTAATCTAATTTACAAATCGTATTAAATTGATCATTATGAAAGCAACGAACACAACACAATCAAATAGCAAGACTTTAATTATTAAAAATATTTTTCTAACAGGTGCACTATCAGTTTTAATGTTAACCGCTTGTAAAAAGGAAAATACGGTAGTTGAAAAATCGTTAGATCAACAAAAAATTGAATTCCAAGAGAGACAATTAGAAATTGAAAAACAGAAATTAGCCATCGAAAAAGAAAAAATGGCTTACGAATCTCAGAAAAAAGAAGACAGTATTGCTGAGGTACAAGTAGCGAAGGCAGCGGCAAAACCTCAAATAATTAGAGAAACGAAAACAGTCTACGTAAATAACACTCCACGACAAGTTGCTTCTTCTGGTTCCAATAATGGTGTTGCTCAAGGTACTAACCAAGGAACAGCACAGAAGCAAGGCATGAGTAAAGCAGCCAAAGGAACGATTATCGGAACGGTTGGTGGAGCAGCGGCCGGGGCGATTATCAGTAAGAAAAATCGTGGTTTAGGCGCCGTGGTTGGAGGTGTTGCTGGTGGAGCAACCGGATACACGATCGGTAGAGCGCAAGATAGAAAAGATGGTAGAGTACAGCCAAAAAATTAAAAACTCACTTCTAAATTATATCTAAAGATTGCTTATTTTTAAGCAATCTTTTTTTATGCTCTATATTCTACTAATGTTGATTTTGCTTTTGCCCACCTTGATGGGAATCGGAGCATTTTTTAAAAATATTTTTCGAATATTCAATGACGGAATTGCATTTCAAATTCTAATTGGAATTACTTCGACAACTGTTATTTGGACCGTGTACGCATTCTTTCTACCGCTCAATATTTATTTAGAAATTTTCACTTTGCTTGCAGGAATTTCCACTTTTTTTTATTACAAAGATTATCTGAAACTTTGGACATTTCTTTCCCAAAACTTAATAATGTTTACAGGTGTATCGCTAATCATTATTTTCTTCGGCTCTTATTACCCTTTTATTTTAGATCATTTTGGCTATTACGTTCCAACCATAAAATGGCTTTCGGAGGTTGGCTTGGTTCAAGGGATTTCTAACCTTGATTTATTGCTCGGGCAAAACTCTTTCTGGCATGTTTTTCAAGCCGGTTTTTCTAATTTTTCAGATCCTTTTCTTAGGATTAATGTTTTGATGCTCATTTTATATTTAATTTATATAATTGAGAATAAATCTTGGATTCATCTCGTTTTTTTCCCCATTTTATTTCTATTTACGCAGTCTCCATCTCCGGATTTACCAAGTATCGTAATTTCTTTAATTATTTTAAATGAAATTTTTAATAACAATAAAAACGCAGGCTTTTTATTTGCACTTTCTGTTTTCGTTTTTGCGATAAAACCTACCATGATTTGGGTGCCGATTTTTGTGACTTTTTATAACATTTATATCTTAAAAAGACATTCTAAATTTCTTTTGTCGGGAACATTGATATTTTTCCTATTTCTCTTTAAAAATAGTTGGACTTTTGGATTTCCTGTTTTTCCAGTTCAGTTTATGGATTTCGGACTTTCTTGGAAACCTAATGCGAACTTGCTGAAAAACTCTTCTGAAATGGCGATCCTGAAGACCTATGATATGCAATACTCCTATGCTCAAATTCAGCAGTTTTCTGGATTGGACTATTTAAAGAATTGGTTATTCTTAGATGGAATTAAAAGTAAAATTCATTTATTATTTGTTTTAAGTTTACTCGTGTTTTTCACATTTTCTATCATTAAAAAATCCAAATTAATTTGGGTTCTTTTTATTTCTATTTTAGTTAAAAGTGCGCTAGTTCTTTTGTTTTCCGCGCAGTACCGATTCTTTTTTGATGTATTTTTTGTGATCTTCTTTGTTTTATTTTACCAGAATATATCTAAGAATAATTCATTCGTACTTTTCTTAACAGTATCTGTTTTTATTGGAGGTTTTCTAACATTTCCTGATTTTGTGAGAACTCACATACCTAGTTTTAAACTTGGTCGCTATATGTCAGACTTTAATAAAGATCAACTGGTTACACCTCCATCATTTGCCTTAAATAAATACAAAACGCATCAAATTGGTAATCTCAAATTTAATGTTGTCGATGATTATTTCTTTAGTTTTGACACGCCGATTCCTGCTATTTCTCCACAGTTTATTCAAGAAGATTTAGACGCTGGAATATTTCCACAACTAATAGGAAAGACTTTGAAAGAGGGTTTTATCTGGCGAAAAATTTCAAAAGAAGAAAAAGAACAACTCAGAGTTATACTGAAGGATTTTTCTCCATGAATTCCTTAACTTTGTCTTATGTTCAATTTAGGAAATTTTCTTACGCTCGCTACCTTTGGCGAAAGTCACGGTGAGGCTTATGGCGGAATCATCACCAATTTCCCAGCAGGTTTAGCTATAAATTTAGAAGAAGTTCAGCATCAATTGGACCGACGACGGCCTGGCCAAAGTTCCATCGTAACACAAAGAAAAGAAAGTGATACGGTAAGATTTCTTTCGGGGATATTTGAGGGAAAAACAACTGGAACACCCATCGGTTTTATGATTGAAAATGAAAATCAGAAATCGAAAGATTACGATCATATTTCAAAATCGTATCGACCAAGTCACGCAGATTTTACCTACGATCAAAAATTTGGAATCCGAGATTATCGCGGCGGTGGAAAATCATCTGCTCGGGAAACCGTAAATTGGGTGGTTGCTGGAAGTATGGCAAAACAACTTCTTCCACAAAATGTTGAAATTAACGCTTATGTTTCTTCAGTGGGAGAAATCTTCTGCGAAAAGCCTTACCAAGATTTAGATTTTTCTAAAATTGATTCTAATGATGTTCGTTGTCCAGATGCAGAAACTGCCGAACGAATGATAGCGAAAATCAAAGAAATCAAAAAAGAAGGAAATACGATCGGCGGTACAATTACGTGTGTCTTTAAAAATTTACCAATTGGAATTGGCGAACCAGTTTTTGGAAAACTACAGGCAGAACTAAGTAAAGCAATGCTCAATATTAATGCCTGCAAAGGTTTCGAATACGGCAGCGGGTTTTGTGGCGCAAAAATGACCGGCAAAGAACACAACGATTTGTTTAATGAAGATTTTACCACCAAGTCCAATCTTTCTGGCGGTATTCAAGGTGGAATCTCCAATGGAATGGATATTTACTTTCGCGTAGCTTTCAAACCTGTGGCAACAATTTTACGTCCGCAAGACAGTTTTGATTCCGATGGAAATCCTATTGTTGTAGAAGGAAAAGGGCGTCATGATCCGTGCGTTTTGCCAAGGGCGGTTCCGATCGTTGAGAATCTAGCGGCGTTTGTCTTAGCCGACTTATATTTAATCAATAAACTACGAAAATATTCAGAGTGATTAAGATCACCTAATAAGTAAATTATACTACTAAAATTTGTACAAAATAAAAAGAATAAAAGAATGATTCAAGAAAACCAAAATAGCATTAGCAAAGAAGGAATCGAAAAGTATTGGCAAAACGCCATTACCTTTGATGAATATTTAAAAGTAGCCGAAGAGCGTTTTCATAATAATCCCGATAAAAATGATGAATTTCAGGAATATTACGAACTCGGTTTAAACAGAACGGTTAGAACCGTAAAAACCTATAAAGTTGATGCTGAACAAATTGAAAAATTCAAATCAAAAACCTTTAATGGTAAAATTTTAATCATTTCTGAACCTTGGTGTGGCGATGCAAGTGCAACTGTTCCAGCGGTTTCAAAATTTTTCGAGGCAGCCGGAATTGATGTTCGTATTTTCTTGCGAGACAGCGATAGCACATTAATTGATCAATTCCAAACCAATGGAACGCAGTCGATCCCAAAAGTAATTATCATTAATGATGATTTTTCCGTCGTAGCAGACTGGGGTCCGCGCCCACAATATGGAAACGATCTTTTGAAGAAATTTAAAGAAAATGAAGAAACGTATCCGCGAGAAGAATTCTACAATGATCTACAGGTTTACTACGCCAAAAATCGCGGTAAAGATGCGATCGAAGAAATCATTGAGTTATTATAAATAATAAAAAAACAATTAATGAAATTTTTAAGAAAGAATATTTTTTTCATCATAGCCATGGCATTTATCGCCGTGTTGTATCTGTTTCCTTCTGTGAAATTAAAATTGAAAGATCTTTTGTTTCCGATCGCGACGATCGAAAATGCCATCACTTTAAATGAAGATGATTACGATATCCAATTAAAAGGACTTAATGTTCCGGACATCAATCTTAAGGAACTGAAAGGAGATAAACTGGTCATGCTCAACTTTTGGGGGACCTGGTGCCCACCGTGTCGCGAGGAGTGGCCAACGATTGAGAGGTTGTATCAAGCCAGAGCAGATAAAATCGATTTCGTTTTGATCGCGATGCAAGATAAAGAGGAAGATGTGATTGCCTTTATGGAGAAATACAATTACACCGCGCCCGTATATATTGCCGAAAGTCCCATAACCAAAAATGTCTTACCTAAATCTTTTCCGACCACTTTTTTATTAGACAAAAATGGCAGAATTCTTTTAAAAGAGGAAGGTTCCAAGGACTGGAATTCTAAATCGACCAACGCTTTCATTGATAATGTTACACAGTAACTTTAACTAAAATTACGAAAAGGTGGTACAGAATTTGCGATTTAAAAGGCGTTTTAAAAATAAAATACCAAATGAAAGTCTCTAAAATTCAGTTAGCAAAAGAAGCATTTAAACATAAAGGATTTATTCAGAAAATCCCAGTGATCATTCGCATGATTAAGTCTGCGATGAGAAAAGGTGGCTACAAACCTCACGCAAAAGATATTATTTTACCTGGTTTAGCGTTGTTATATCTCGTTTCACCAATTGACATCATTCCAGATTGGATTCCCGTAATTGGAATATTGGATGATTTGGCCATACTTACCTTTGCAATTCCACTTTTGGTGAAAGAAGCGGAAAAGTTTATCGCTTGGGAAGCCTCTTTCCAGACAGATGATCCACGTATTGAAGAAGCAAAAGTCGTTTATTAAATCGATTATAAAATCAACCGTTCCAGTTTTGGAGCGGTTTTTTATTTTAGAGCAGTCAGATTATTGTTTCTTTCAAAATTGGTCCTGCTTTTCATTTCAATTCCTCGTTTCGGCGCTCTCCGCCTCGGCGGATCGCGTCTCACTGCGGGATTTCCATTGCAATCAGGGCTAAAACTTCAGGTAGTTTGTTATTCCAAATCATTTATAAAAAAGTCTTTTTTCAGTAAACTTGGAGTAGCCAAACTTATTTTCTTGAAACATTAAGAATCATTAAGAAATAAGTATGATTTTCTATATCACTCCAATATCTTAATTCACCTTAATTCCTTAATGTTAGAATTTCCTAGATAAATCAAATAGCAAAATTATTTTGATCTTGAAACAATCTGTGGAATCCGTACGATAAAACTTTAACCAATTTAATTCAAATAAAATCAAGAAATTTACCGCGTGAAAAAACTCATCTCTATTATCGGAACGACCGGCATCGGCAAAACAAAACTCGCCATCGAAATTGCGAAACATTTCGAGACCGAAATTATATCCTGTGATTCCCGACAATTTTTCATAGAGATGAATATCGGAACTGCAACACCATCTGCCGCAGAATTAGCAGAAGTTCCACATCATTTTATAGGCAATCTTTCAGTAAATGATTATTATTCAATCGGACAATATGAGCGAGAGGCGATTCAGAAAATCGAAGATCTTTTTCAGAAACACGATGTAGTTGTTTTGGTGGGCGGAAGTATGATGTATGAGAAAGCCGTCATCGAGGGACTTCACGATTTACCGGAAGCCAATGAAGAAAATCAACAAAAACTCGAACAAATTTTAGAAAATGACGGAATCGAATCACTTCAACATATTCTAAAAGATTTAGATCAGGAATATTATAAAAAAGTGGACAAGGACAATCCACGACGATTATTCCGCGCGATTGATATTATTTGGCAAACCGGAAAATCGTATACCTTGAATATTTCAGATCAAATTACTCAACGCAATTTTGAAACCATCAGAATTGGAATTGAAGCACCGCGTGAAATCATTTATGATAGAATAAATCAACGCGTCGATTTAATGCTTGAAAATGGATTATTGGAAGAGGCTGAATTATTAATTCTTTTCAAAAACAATCTGGCTTTGCAAACCGTTGGGTACTCAGAACTTTTCAAATATTTCGATGGAACTTTTACGTTAGATTTTGCGATTGAAGAAATCAAGAAAAACTCTCGCCGATTTGCCAAACGGCAACTGACGTGGTACCGAAAAGAAGAAAACATCAACTGGGTGAATTTCGAAAATTCGGTGCAAGAATCATTATCTTTGCTTCAGACTTTAAAAATTTAAAATTAGAAAAATGGCAAATACTCCTTCAAATATGCTCGAACTTGGAACTAAGGCACCTTTCTTTGAACTTCCGAATCCTTCCCACAGCAATGAAATGCAATCACTCGAGGATTTAAAAGGCGAAAAAGGAACGCTCGTTTTCTTCATGTGTAATCACTGCCCATTTGTATTGCACGTGATTGACAAAATTACAGAATTGTACGAAGATTATCAGGTACAAGGAATCGAATTCATTGCAATCAATTCTAATGACGTCGTAAAGTATCCGGCAGATTCGCCAGAAAAAATGAGTGAGTTTCAGGTAGAAAGAAAATTTGATTTTCCTTATTTATATGATGAAAGTCAAGCAATTGCAAAAGCCTACGATGCGGCCTGTACGCCGGATTTCTTCTTTTTTGATGATAAATTAGATTTAGTTTACCGTGGACAAATGGATGATTCTAGACCAGGAAATCAAAAAGAAATTACGGGAGAAGATTTAATTATTGCATTTGAAAATCTTTTGGCTGAAGCACCACAAGAAGAAATGCAAAAACCAAGCATGGGTTGTAACATCAAGTGGAAATAAAGTGTAGGAATGAGCCGTGAGCCGCGTTCTTTATTTTAAATAAATACACCGCTGATAGATAAAAGATAAAAGACAAGAATTGAGGTTCTTGTCTTTTTAGTTATTTAAAATAAGGATTGTGAGTTTTTTCAAAGCCTATCGTGGTGGGGTTGCCGTGCCCGTTGTAAACTTTGGTTTCTTCATGCAGCACGAAAAGTTTCTTTGTAGTATTGCTGATGAGATGTTCGTGATTTCCTTTATATAAATCAGTTCGTCCAATACTTCCTTCAAATAAAACATCGCCCGAAATCATCAAGTGATCTGCTTCATGATGAAACGCAATACTTCCAGGAGAATGACCGGGAACATGAATAATCTTAAATTTTTCCTTTCCTAATTTGACGATTTCATTCTCGTTGATATAGGAGATATTTCCCACAAATGGTTTAAACGAAAATCCAAAGCGATTCGCGTCCATTGGGTTTCGATCCAGCATTTCTTGTTCAAAAGGATGCATCATAATCGGAACTTGATATTGGTCAAACGCTTTTTGCAATCCTAAAACGTGATCAATGTGAGCGTGAGTCAAAAGAATATTTTGAACGTTTAATTTGTTGTCAGTAATGAATTGATTTAAAACATTAGTTTCTTCATCCGTGAAATTCCCTGGATCGATGATGAAGGCGTCCTTGTTTTCATTATAAACGACATATGTATTTTCGGAAAAAGGATTAAAAGCGAAAGATTTGATCTGCAGCATTAAATTATTTTTTACAAATTTAGAATCTAATTTTTAATTAAAGAATTATCCGTCAACAATAAGCGCAGATAATTTGAGTTTATAAGTCTAAAGCAATAAGTCATCAGATTTAAACATCACCAAAATTCGTTATCTTCGTTTCAATGAAATATCTATTCGCAATTCTCTTATTTTTCAGTGTTTTTTTCGCTGCACAAGACATTCGAAGTGTTCAGTTGTTCAATCCTCAAACCAATGATGAAACGGCAGTTATTGGCTTCAATGAGAAATTGATTTTGCGTTTCGATGATTTGTCAAACTCCAGTACGATCTACCGTTATACTTTAAAACATTTCGACCGCAATTGGAAAGAAGATGGTTTGTTTTTCACCGAATTTGCCACTGGAAGTCTCAATGGAATGATCGATGAATTTCAGTATTCATTCAATACATTGCAACCCTACACCAATTACACATTGACTTTTCCCAACGATAAAATTCAACCTAAAATTTCTGGTAATTTCGAATTGGTTGTTTATCTAAATTCAGCCAATAAACCACTTTTTACTAAAAGATTTAGCGTTGTCGAAGATGGCGCCAATGTCGTCTTAAATATTTCGAGAACTTCAGATGCCAGAAATCCGCAGATCAACCAAAGGGTAGAAGTACAGGCGATCGGAAGTAATTCTACTATGATTTCGAACTTAAATTCCTTGACTTTAAATGTCATCCAAAATAACAATTGGGATATGGGCGTTTACAATCAGAAACAAAGTTCTACGTTAGGAAATAAAGTGCTTTTTCAGCAGATGAGTCTGGTGTTTCCGGGAAATAATGAGTTCTATTATTTTGATAATAAAAATATGAATCAGCCTTTTGATATGGTTGCTGGGGCGGAAAATATCGAAGGAATTAATTACACCTATCTCCATTCGGTTTGGGCCTTTCCTTTAAACTATCAATTTCAGCCTGATGTGAATGGCGCTTTTTATTTCAGACGAAATGATTTAGGAATAGAGAGAAATGCGGAAAGAGAAGCAGATTATTCTTGGGTTTATTTTTCTTTAGACTCCGAAAAAACCAATCAGGAAATGTTCGTGGTCGGTGGTTTTAATGATTTTAACGCAAGCAAAGAAAATCAGATGTTTTACGACGACGTTTCTAAAAAGTATATCGCAAAAATGTATTTGAAACAGGGATTTTATAATTATATTTTAGCGACCAAAAATCCCGATGGCAGTTTGAATCTTGGTGAAATCAATGGTAATTTCTGGCAAACAGAAAACTTGTACCAAGCCTTCTTATATTACCAGCCATTTGGTCGAAATTACGACGGACTGCTCGGCTATGGCGAGTTCAGGACGCCGGTGAGATAGATTTTTAGACTTATCCCAGTTTTTTTGGGTTTCTTGATGAATGAAATATTGCAACAATAACAATGTATTCTTTTTCGATTTTGTAATGAATGGTAAATGGAAAGGTTTTAATTACTAAAACTCTGATATCTTTATATTTTAATTCTGCTGATTTTGGATTGTGTTGAATCAAATCAAGTTGATTTCTGATTTCTTGTTTAAATCTTTTGCCCAAACCATGTCTTCTACTTTCATAAAACTTTGCAGAATTAACAAACTCTTTCTTTGCTTTAAAGGAGAATTTAATTTTCATCTAATTCTCTGTTGATTTCAGCAAAGACATCATCCATATCTGTAAGAGAATCTGGATTTCTCTTATATTCTTCGACTCTTTCTCTCACTTCATTTTTCTGCCACTCCGGAATCTCATGATTGATTTTTTCGTCTGATAAACCATCAATATAACCCCATACTCTTTCTAAGAAATTTTCAGGAAGTGTTTTTAGTTTTTCAGTAAGTTGTTCAACAGTAACATTCATAGAATCAAAGTTAAGAAAAACTATTAATTAAAAGACCTCCAAGATTTTCTGGAGGTCAATAATTTTATATCAAATAAAAGTCGTGCAGCTTTTCTTCGCACAATGTTTTGACGACTTCGATCCACCGATCTTCGTCATTCAAACATGGAATATAATTATAGACTTCTCCACCGCCGTGCATGAATTGCTCCTTACCTTCGACAGAAATTTCTTCTAAGGTTTCTAAACAATCAGACACAAAGGCCGGACAAACAATTGCTAAATTTTTAATTCCGTTTTTACCTAAATTCTCTAAAGTTACATCGGTATAGGGTTCCATCCATTTATCATTTCCTAATCTGGACTGAAAAGTTACCATTACTTTTTTTTTAGGTAAATTCAATTTCTCGATGACCTTCTCGGTCACTTTAAAACATTGATGACGGTAACAGAACTGATGACTTGGATTATCTTCTCGTGAACAGCAATCATTAAAATTACAAGTATTAGTTGGGTCCGTTTTGTAGATATGACGCTCCGGAACTCCGTGATAAGAGAACTGTAAAGCATCAAAAGTTTCAGGAAGTTTCTCTCGAATACTTTCTGCCAGACAATCAATATAAATCTCGCGGTTATAGAACGCCTGAACGTAATTGATTTTAATATCAGGGAAATGTTTCTTGCGAACATCTTCTGCTTTTTCGATTACGGTTTCCGTCGTGCTCATCGCATATTGCGGATAGAGAGGAAAGAGTACAATGTCAGTAACGCCTTGTTCAGTCAGTTTTCTGATTCCAGTTTCAATACTTGGTTCTGCGTAGCGCATTCCGATTTCAACCGGAACATCAACGATCTTTTCGAGTTTCTTTTTAATTCTTTCGGTAATGAAAATCAACGGCGAACCTTCGTCTGTCCAAACTGTTTCATAAGCGGCCGCCGACTTCTTTGGTCGGGTATTTAGGATAATTCCACGAACCAACAATGTTCGAAAAAACCAGCGATAATCGATCACCCTTTCGTCCATTAAAAACTCATCCAGATATTCTTTTACATCTGCCACTTTCGTTGATCTGGGCGACCCAAGATTCACTAATAAAATTCCTTTTTTCGACAAAATAATTATTTTTTTTAAACCACAAAAGTCACAAATGATTCTTGTTAGGTTGGAACTGACTACTTGTTAAAGTGAACATAATTTACATTAACTTTTTATAGTATTCATTCACAAGAGTTTCTTGTCCTTCGGGGTATATATTTTTTACATTAAAATTAATTAAGATTCCTTTCGGTACTTTTAGAATACCCATATAATTTAAAAGTTTAGCACGGTGAATATCATCAAAACTTTTTACAGATTTTATTTCTAAAACAATTACATCCTCAATTAAGAAATCGCACTTATAATCACAGTTTAACTTTTTTCCTTTATATGAGATCTCTACTTTGTGTTCGGATTTATATTTTATTCCCTTCAAATCCAATTCTTCTTTTAGCGCTTCGTGGTATACCTTTTCTAAAAGACCAGGACCTAAAATTTTATGGACTTCAATACAGGCTCCATTTATTTTATAAGTTAAATCCGTAAGATAAGACTGCGTAATCATTTTTTGTACTTTACAAAGTAGTTTATGCGCTTAAGACCTATAACTTTTGTGTCTTTTGCGGTGTTACTAAATGATGTTGTATTTTTCATCTAACATCTAACATCTAACATCGCTAGCCATTCACCGCTTCCACATTTTCTACCAAATCTGGTAAAAACTGTTTCAGAACGTTTTCAATTCCACCTTTCAGTGTTGCAGTTGAACTTGGGCAGCCTGAACAAGCGCCTTGCAACAGCATTTTCGCAGTTTTTGTCTCGGCATCATATTCCATCAAAGAAATCTTTCCGCCATCACCTTCTACGGCTGGAGCCACGTATTCATTTAAAATATCAGAGATTTTTTGTTCCGTTTCGGTATAATCTCTATTCATTACTGCTGCAGCCGGACTTTCGTGCTTCTGCGGAATTGCGTTTGAAATTACGCCACCATTCTGAAGGTAATCAGCCACAAATGTTCTAACAGTAACCATCACTTCATGCCATTCGACAGAAACATTTTTGGTTACGGCCACGAAATTATCAGAAATAAAAACTTCTTTTGCAAAATCATATTCATCAAATATGGCTTGTGCTAAAGGAACTTCTGTTGCCTCTTCACGAGATTTCACTTCGATAAAACCGTCCAATAGTAGAGTGCTCGAAACGAACTTCATCACCATCGGATTAGGAGTCATTTCGGCGTAAATTAAATACGCCTCTTGTTTCTTTTGCAGATAAATTCTCGGATTTGCAGACAATTCTTCTTGAACGATTGCTTTCAAAGGTTCTACTACATTTTCCCAGTCGACGCCATCTTGTTTAGCCACAGCTACAAAATTCGCTGTAATAAAAACTCTTTCTACAAAGGGATATTTGAATAACGCTTGCGCTAAAGGAATTTCTTTGATATCAGAATTTCGGTCGAGTTCTAGAGAACCTGGAATCAAGTTGTAATCGGCTACAAACTTCATTACTTTTGGATTCTCGGTCGGCTCTATAATTATTGGTCTCATTTTATTTCACTAAATTTGAGTACAAAAATACGCATAAGAATTTAGATATCCGTCCGCACGTTTTAGACGCTATCAATAGGTTTAATTCGAATAAATATAAATTTAGGAATAAATAATAATAGAAGTTGAAGTTTCAAAATTTATACATCTGAACTCGAATCTTATTTCTATTTAACTTTCAATAAAAAAGTAAATTATGGCACTTATAAAAGAACTTCTAGGTAAAACCCCACAAATCGGAGCAGATACTTTTCTAGCAGAGACCGCAACTATTATCGGCGATGTGGTGATGGGCTCAGAATGCAGCATTTGGTATAACGCCGTTATACGTGGTGATGTTAACTATATTAAATTAGGAAATAAAGTAAATGTTCAGGATAATGTAATGTTACATTGCACTTACGAAAAATTTCCTCTTATAATTGGCGATAATGTTTCAATCGGCCACAATGCGATTGTTCATGGCTGTACGATTCACGATAATGTTTTAGTAGGAATGGGTGCAATTGTAATGGATGATTGTTTGGTCGAAAGTAATTCGATTGTTGGCGCAGGATCCGTAGTGATTCAGGGCACACACATCAAACCTGGTGAAGTTTGGGCCGGCACTCCAGCACGAAAAATTAAAGATACTTCCCCAGAATTATTAGAAGGAGAAGTGGAACGAATTGCCAATAACTATGTAAAATATTCGTCTTGGTATAAAGAGTAAATATTTTACATTTACTATTAACTTTAGTTTAATTAATTAGTCAATTCGTTCTATATTAATATCGTTAGCAATAAGAATGGCTTTACCATTTTCACATCTTATTTCTGCTGGAGGCAAAACCATGGCGCAGTCAGACATTAAGCCGTACTTAAGATTGAAAGAAGATTGTTTCGATGTGAATGAAGAAACCTTTTTTAAAATCTCGTCTTCTATTTCAATAGGATAAGCAATATAAGAACTTGGTCCGCCGCAAGGTTTTGAACCGATCGCGGTGAATTTCCAGTCTGTGGGATCAGAACAAGTTTCTTTTGCGATCGTGGCTTCTATTTCTTTAATTAAAGTTGATAATTCCTCTTGTTCAATTTCTTGAGTGAAGTTTTTCGCTGCTTTGAGTGCGATATCTTTAGGGAGTGTTTCTTCTTCAGAAATCCCATTTTTCTTTGAAGAACAAGCGCTTAACGTTAGAATCGAAATGGCTACGATGAGAAGATTTTTCATTTTAATATTTTAGGTTACTTAGCAAAAATACAGCCTTTTTCCAAATTAACCGGAATGGGCTTTTTGATTCCCAAAATCGTAGCAATTTTCTTAAATTTGACTGATGAACGATTCTCTCTTTAATTTAGTTGAACATACGAACCGAAGTATATTTTTGACCGGGAAGGCCGGTACCGGAAAAACGACTTTTCTTAATGATCTTGTTAAGAAAACGAAGAAAAAACACATCGTCGTTGCTCCAACCGGAATCGCAGCGATTAACGCGGGTGGCGTTACGATCCACTCCATGTTCGGTCTTCCTTTGCGCACATTTATTCCGACCACCGATAGAATCGACAGTAATCTCGGAAATAATATTTCCGATCTGATGCAGCATTTCAAATACCGGAAAGATAAATTAAAGTTATTACGCGAAATAGAAATTATCATTATTGATGAGGTTTCGATGTTGCGTGCAGATGTTTTGGATATGATGGATTTCTCCTTGCGTTTTGTCCGTCGTAATGTGCAGAAATTCGGAGGCGTTCAAATGTTATTTATTGGAGATCTATATCAACTTCCGCCCGTTGTTCGTGATGAACATTTTCTGGGACAATATTACCGTTCGCCTTTCTTTTTCGAGAGTTATGCGTTAAAAGAATTGCCTTTGATTACCATTGAACTCACCACTGTTTATCGACAAACCGATGAAAAGTTCTTGGATATATTGAATGATATTCGAGATGGGGAAGTGAGCGATATTGATTTTGAAACATTAAATGAACGGTATATTCCTGACTTTGAACCTACCGATGAGCCTTACGTTTATTTGACTTCTCACAATCGAATGGCCGATGAAACGAATCAGAAAAAGTTGGCAGAATTAAAAGGAAAACCTTATTTCTACAGCGCAGATATTATCGGGAATTTTAACGAAAATCAGTATCCAAATGAAGAGGAATTACAATTAAAAGTAGGTGCTCAAATCATGTTTATTCGTAATGACGCGAGCGGAGATAAACGATATTTCAATGGAAAGTTGGCAGAAGTCATGAGTTTGGATGAGAAAGAAGTCACCGTGCTCATTGATGGAGATGAAGACGTTTTCACTTTGAAAAAAGAAACTTGGGAGCAAAAAAGATATGGTTTAGATGCCGAGAAAAAAATTACGGAAGATGTATTAGGTAGTTTCCAGCAGTTTCCAGTTCGATTGGCTTGGGCAGTTACGATTCATAAATCACAAGGTTTAACTTTTGATCGATTGATTATTGACGCGGGAAAATCTTTTGCGTCTGGCCAAGTTTATGTCGCACTTTCACGCTGCCGAACTTTAGAAGGAATTGTCTTAAAATCTAAAATAACACCGAGTGTCATATTTACCGATCGTAGAGTTTCAAAATTTCAGGATGAAACCAATGCTAATGAAAAGTTAGAGGAGATCCTTCAGACAGAAAAATACGATTACAGTATTAAAAAAGTGATCAGCAGTCTGGATTGTTTGTGGTTTAAATATTCCTTGGAAACCTGGTTCAGTTCTACCAAACATAGCAAAGCATTGGATAAAAACAAGGCGACATACTTATACCAAAGCATTAAGCTGAAGATCGAGAATTTTAGTGCAGTTTATCAAAAGTTTGAAAAAATAATGAATCAGAAGGCCTATAAATTCATCAATGGAAATGAAGAATGGAGCGAGTTAGAAGTTAAAGCCAAAGGGGCCGTAAATTTTTTCTTTACCAAAGTAAACTTGGAAATCTTTCAACCTTTGCTTGATTTCTATTCTGAAAATAAAGGAACAAAAGGGCTAAAGCAATACAACGAAGATTTCCGTGTTTTTCTGGATGATTTAGAAGATTATCTGAACGATTTAAAGAAAGTTCATCTGCTTGATGTTCCGCTTTTTAACCAAGATAATAATATTACCATTTCCACCAAAGTCGCCAAAATTCCGTCGCACATTTTAACGTTTCAGTTATTTGAAAGCGGAAAAACCATTCCCGAAATCGCCAAAGAAAGAGGTTTGGTGACTGAAACTATTTTTGGACATCTTGCTAAATTCGCGGAGCAAGGTTTACTGGATCTTGCCCGAATATTTGACAAGGAGAAAATTAAAATCTTTCAAAATGAATTCAAAATGAATTCCTATGAAACTTTAAACGACTGGAAAAGAGCCTTGCCGAATGACTTTGAGTTCAATGAAATACGGTTACTGTTAAATCATTTTAATCATAAAAACTCGAAGTAAAAAAAAGATTTAAACGCAAAATCATCATTAAGTTGTCATAAAGAGATTAAGATCATTAAGATTTCCTTCGGAAAATGTAATTCGTTAAAAATAATTTTAACTTGATGTAAACAGGTTGTATTGAAAAGATGAATTGCTCAGATTCTGAGGATGCAAACTGTAGTAAAAAGATACGGCTCCTACGGAGCCGTCTTTCATTGGTTAATTTGTTTTCTACACAGATATCGCTCCTACGGAGCGGAGTAAAACTAATATGGCCTTTCCGTTTAACTCAAGAATTGATGTGACTTATGTGGAAGAAAAACAGGTAAAATTTCTATGAACACGAATATCAAAATTGGTTTAGTAAACTTCACAATTCACAATTCACCACATCGTTAAGAGGTTTACCTTTTAATCACGATCTTTTTCATTGGTTCTGGCGGTTTTCTGTTCTGATACTTTTTAATCAAAGTATAAACCACCAAAAATCCAAAGACGAAAATAGAAATCCTAGATAATAAATCACCCGCTCTCGTGTAAAAAGTCTGATGATCGTACAAATTTACCTTTGCGTATAAAGTTGTTTTATCTCCGTAGAAAGTGTCTGCAACAACATCACCCTTAGCATCAATATGAGCGGATATTCCACTGTTTGCAGATCTGGCGATTTCACGTCGGGTTTCTATCGCGCGCATTCTTGCGTAGGCCATTAGTTGTTTGTGCCCTTGAGTTACGCCCCACCACGAGTCATTGGTCATAATTCCTAAAAAGTTTGCGCCTTTTTTTACGTAATCGGTCATGAATTCACCGTAAATACTTTCATAGCAAATGACGGGTGCCATTTTTCCTTTGTTAAAAGGATTGCTGAAGACTTTTCGTTCTTCATCAATTCCAAGTGAAGCGGTCGTGCCGCCCAGATTCAACATCGCATTTCCGAGCAAAGGTTTTAAAACATTGATGTAAGGAAATATTTCTACACCGGGAACTAATTTTCCTTTGTGGTAAACTTCTACTTTTTGATTAGGAATAATCTGAACGGCCGAATTATAACTATCAACATAAGTTCCTTGCGAAGTCTGGTAGGCGCTTTTTGATTTCTCGTTCTCATTGGGATAAAATCGGTGCGAAGAAATTCCGGTGGCAAAAACCGATTTCGGATGTTTGGTTAAAAATTCTTTTGTTTTATTTAAAAGTTCACTTTGTTCAAAGCCTTTTTCAGAAATAGATCCATAACCTGGCAATGAAGTTTCCGGGCCGATATAATAATCGATTGGTCCAGTAGAGTTTTCTTCCGCTAAAGTCAATAGATCGTTTAAAATCGTCAAACTATCTTTTGAATATTTTTCGGTGTAAGGATTGAGTTCTGGTTGAAGCATTAAAACATTGACTGATCCTATTGGTTTCAGATCGAAGTTTTTATACTTTCCGACAGAGATCAACATTGGTAGGGAAATTCCAGCCACAAGAACCACTGAATTAATAATTAATGATTTTTGTTTTCTGCCGGCTTCCCAAATTCTTAAAGTGTAGAAAGCAAAAACATTGATGAGAAGAATCCAGAAACTTCCACCTGTCGCGCCTAAAGTATCATACCACTGAATCAATTGCGGATAATCGGCAAAGGCATTTCCTAAATTCAACCATGGCCACGTGAGTTCCCAACTCAAATGTAATTTCTCCCAAACCATCCAGATGGCGACAAAGAAAACCAATCCAAAATAGGTTCCCTGCGCATTTTTATACCAGTGATAACATTGAAAAATAAAAGAGTAAAAGAAAGCATTAAATAAAACCGGAACCACAACCGCAAACAGCGAATGCGAACCATCTGGATTTCGCGCACCGTATAACCAACCTGTAGTCACGATATTCCAAATGACAAAACACAGATAAGTTAAACCGAAAATAGTCCAACCTTTATTTTTAATATTTGAAAATTTAGAAATGTCATGCTCGATAATCAATAAAGGAACGAGCGCAAAAATATAAAAAAGGGAATGCCGTACGTGGGCCAGGAAATACTCAGCAACATCGCTGAGATTAAAGAAAGAATAATATATTTCATAGGTTTTTTAAACGTAATTCAATTGCAAAGTTAAGGATTTACCTGACTTATCAGAACCGTTTTTAATTTTCGCACTTGTCATTGACTTCGCCGAATCTCTATTTTCTGACGAAGGAAGAGTCTCACATAAAAAATGAGCTTCTTCACTTTGCTTCGTTCAGATTGACAAAGAATTTTGCAGTAGCAAGGTTTATGGATAAGATCTCTAAAATTGATTTTCAATTTCCACGCTTACGCCTTTCATTTCGCCTGTCATTGGTGGATTGGTTTTGGTAATTCTTATTTTAATAAGGGAAATCTGTGGGAACTTTAATTTAATCGTATTCAAAATTCTGCCGGCAACATGTTCCATTAACTTTGAGGGAATTTTCATTTCCTGATGAATGATTTCATTGATTTCCGCGTAATTAATGGTATCACATAAATCATCGCTTTCGACGGCTTCCCATAAATCCGCTTGAACTTCTACGTTTAGAAGATAATAAGTTCCAATCAACGTTTCTTCTGGGAGGGCGCCGTGATAAGCGTAGATTTTTAAATCTTCTATAATTATTTTTGAGGTCATTTTTTTATTATTTTTAACGCGAAGACGGCAAAGGCGTTTCACTTAGCAATGATTCGTGTATTTTTCAAATCTTATTCTTCCTTAATTTCTTAATGGTTTTAATACGTTAGGATACATACAATCAACTCATCGACTTATCATCACATTACATGATCACATCGAATCTTTCGCAATAGGGATGGAAGTGGAAATCCTTTTTTTGCTGCTGGATTGTAACGGCAAAAAAGATTGCAACGGACAGCCCGGCTTTTCTCGTTGCTGCAAATGCGTTAGCGAAAAAAGATTGCCCAAATTAGCACCTCAGCAATCATCACCTCAACAAATTATTTTATCGTCGTCGAAAGATCTAACATCGCTTCAATTGGTTTCAAGGCTTTTAATCGAAGTTCTTCGTCCATTAAAATTTCTGGTAATTCGTATTTCATGCAGAGGTACAATTTCTCGAGCGTATTTCTTTTCATGTAAAAACACTCCGAACAATTACAAGATTCGTCGAAAACTAAGGCAGGCATTAACTTTTTATGCGGTGCACGTTTTCTCATTTCGTATAGAATTCCTTCTTCGGTCGCGACGATAAATTCTTGTGCATCGTCTTTCTCCACGAAATTTAAGAGGCCAGAAGTGGAACCAACATAATGGGCTAAATCCAAAACTGAAGATTCACTTTCGGGATGCGCGATCAATTTAGCGTGAGGATTATCTGCTAGTTGCTGAGCAATTCTTTCCATCGAAAATGCTTCATGAACGATACAAGTCCCGTCCCAGAGGATCATGTCGCGGCCCGTTTTCTTCATTAAATAACGACCAAGATTTTTATCTGGTGCAAAAATAATCGGACGATCCGTTGGCAAAGATCGAATGATCGTTTCGGCGTTTGAACTCGTCACGATAATATCAGATTCTGCTTTGGTTTCCGCATTACAGTTAATATAAGTTGCAATTAAAGCACCAGGATATTTCGCGCGCATGGCTCGTAAACCTACACCACTGCAGCCATCTGCTAAAGAGCAACCAGCTTGCGTGTCAGGAAGAACCACTTTTTTAGTTGGATTTAAGATCTTAGCGGCTTCTGCCATGAAATGAACGCCACAGAAAGCGATCATATCTGCCTCAGTATCTTTGGCAGCCCGCGCTAATTGTAAGGAATCTCCCAAATAATCAGCAATATTTTGTATGCCTGGCGGTTGATAATAATGCGCTAAAATGACGGCGTTTTTTTCTTTCTTCAAATCCAAAATGGCTTGTACGAGCGCTTCGCCTTTTGGAATGATGAGGTCATCTATTTTTAAAAATCCACGGACCGGAAGATTGGATTTTGCTTTATCTAAATTTTCTGTACTCATGATTTAAAAATCTTTTGGATTCGGATGGATGAATTTATAATCAAATTCTTGAATCAACTTTTCTGAGGAAATGATTCGGTTGACCTGTTTACCTGAATTATTACCGCTAGGCTGATTTTCTAAATTTAAAATTTGACCAATTGTTGGATGTTCGGGCGCTACGACATTATATATTTCTGATTTCTTTTCAGATTTGATAACTAAGTCAACGATTGCTAAAATATCTTCGAAATGAATATAATTTGCGGGTTTATTGGGATTGTCAGGCGTTCTGTTTTTAAACATATTTTGTAGAGAACGATCACCGCCCATTAATCCACCAAATCGCAGAATGGTCGTGTGTGGATATTGATGCTTTACTACATTTTCGGAGGCGAGAATGTCGGCTCGTAAATTATTCGTGTCTTCTTCGGTGTAGACCTCATCTTCTTTCGGATAAATTCCGGTCGAACTAAAAAGGATGGTTTTCGGAAATTCTTTATCTAATTTTTCAAAACCGTTGTGCCAATCATTGCGTGAAATAGGCATGCTGAAAATAGCGACATCCACCGATTCTAAAAAACTAAAATCTAACTTTCCACTAAAATCCAAAAGGTGAACTTCTGTAGCCAGACTTTGTAATTGAATTATTTTTTCTGGAGAAGTGGTCGTGGCAATGACATGGTAATCTTTATCCTTTAAATATTGGGCTAATTTCTCACCGACCCAACCGCATCCAATAATGGCAATTCTCATAATGTTAAAAAGTTTTTTATTAAATGTTCTATTTCAGTTTGTGCATCTTCTAAACGGTCATTGATGACAATTCGGTCAAACTCCCTTTTAAAAGCGATCTCGTCATTGGCCTTGGAAACGCGCGTTTTAATAGTTTCTAAATCATCGGTTCCGCGCGCGATTAATCGAAGTTCTAAAGCAGCGATCGAAGGAGGCATGATGAAAATAGAAAGCGCTTGTTCTTTAAAATATTGTTTTAAAGCAATTCCACCCTGTACGTCGACATCAAAAATAACAACTTTTCCGGTGGCCCAAATTCGGTCTATTTCTGATTTTAATGTTCCGTAATATTTATCGGCATATACTTCTTCAAACTCTACGAAGGATTCTTCAGCGATCTTCTAGCGAAATTCGTCTGGTGAAATAAAGTGATAATCAATGCCGTGTTGTTCTTCGCCGCGCGCATTTCTGGTCGTACAGGAAATCGAAAACTCCAATTCAGAAAAATGTTCCAAACAATGTTTGACTAGAGTTGTTTTTCCACTTCCAGAAGGCGCTGAGAATATAATTACTTTCTTCATTGATTTATATTTTTAATAAGACGAGTAGATGAAAGAAGGATAAATAAAAGACTAATTTCTGATGTCTCTCATCTCTCCGTCTATTATCTTTTAGTCTATAGCACGTTCAGCGTTTGTTCTTTAATTTTCTCTAAATCGTCTTTCATCATTACCACGAGTTTCTGTATTTCGGCGTGATTGGCTTTAGAACCGAGCGTATTAATTTCTCGTCCAATTTCTTGGGAAATAAAACCAAGTTTCTTTCCGTTGAAATTTTCATTGATCATTACTTCAACATAATATTTCAAATGTTGCGTCAGTCGAACTTTCTCTTCAGCAATATCTAATTTCTCCGTATAATAGGCCATTTCCTGATAAAAACGGGTTTCATCAATTTGGTCAAACTCGTTCAATGATTTTCGGTAGCGGTCTTTCACACCGTCCATTCTGATTTCCTCGTAAGGTTCAACTTGAGCAAGGTAACTTTCGATTTTACGAATATTCCGCTGAAGTTCCTGTTGCAGAATTTCACCTTCGGTACTTCGGAAGTTTTCGAATTTCTTCAAGGTTTCTTGAATCAGTTCAATTAAGAAAACCCATTCATCTTCATTTAAATCATCACTGCGCGAAGAAATAGCCTCAGGCATTCTGATCGCCATTTTTAAGTATTCGAAATCTGGTCCGTCGCCCGAAATGTTCTTTAATTCTTGAATATACGATTTTACCAGTTCCTCATTAATTGTCGTTTCATTGGCGCTGTTCAAAGACTCTATATTAATATAACAATCCACTTTTCCGCGCAAAACCCGATCGTTGAGGATTTTCCGGATTTCAAATTCTTTTTCTTTATATCGTACGGGAATTTTGATGTTGAGATCAAATGATTTGCTGTTCAGAGATTTAATATCGACGGTTATTTTTTTTCCTTCGAAAACTCCTTCGCTTCTGCCGAAGCCGGTCATGGATAAAATCATGTATTTGCTTTATCTCACAAAGATAATTATTTAAAAACTTTTAAACTTAAAAAAGAAACTGTAAAATTTTGGCCAATTGCTGAAAAGATTATTTTATATATTTGCAGATAATAAAAGATTGAGAACTATGCTTAAATCGCTCTTCCATTGGAAAGTCTGGGTGAATGTACTTTTAGCGGCGGCTGTGTTCGTAGGTGCCCTTTGGCTGACCTTTCGCTGGTTAGAAATCCATACGAATCACGGCAAAGAAATCGCAGTACCCAATGTGATGAATAAGTCGGTGCACGACGCGATTAAGATTTTAGATGATACGGGTTTAGGCTATGAAGTCGACAGTTTTAAATTCGATCCGAAATTCAAGCCTTTTCAAGTTTTACAAATCTATCCTTCACCAGGTTCTCGTGTGAAAGACGGGCGAACAATTGTGTTGAAAGTAAATCCACGAACGTATGCACAAGTTTCCGTTCCAGATATTTTAGATCGATATAAGGGATTGGCATTTAGACAATTAGAGCAAGTTGGTTTAAAGGTTGGCGATACTATTTATGAACCAAGTATTCAACGGGACGCAGTTTTAAGAATGATTTATAATGGTTCTTCGTTAAAACCCGGCGCTTTGTTGCCTCGTTTTTCTACAATTGATTTAGTGATCGGTGCCGGACCAAGAAGAAATATTACGGTGCCTAATTTAGTTGGATTAACCGTTCAGGAAGCGAAATTGATTATTGCGCAGAATTTATTTGAAGTTGGTTTGGTTGAGCATGAAGACGGTGGAGACGATCAATCTAATATCGTGTATTATCAAGATCCAGCAGCGTTTGATGTTCGCGATCAAGGAATGCAGATTGATATTTGGGCCAGTAGCAAAACACCCGCAGAAATGGGTGCAAAGATTTCTCAATTGAATTCGATGTATCGGATTAAAATGAATTATGAAATGCCGCAATATGATGATGAACCCGTTTATAGAGAACCAGCGCCACGTCGAAGTGAATCCCAAGAGCCGCCGACAACAATAACTCCGAGTATTGAACCACCAAAAACCGAAGTGAAAAAAGCGGAGGCGCCGAAATCTACTTCGGATCAAAAACCAAAAGTGGCAGATCCGAAACCAAAACCAACCGTTTCAACTTCGGTAACGCCGAAAACAACACCTGCCAAACCAGAAGAAAAACCGAAGGTTAAAAAAGTAGTTGTTGAATAATTTTAAAAGAATTTTAAACTTAAAGCTTCAACAGAAATGTTGGAGCTTTATCATTCAAGAAATAAATGACAGAAGAAAATGATTATTCATCAGAAGAAGAGATATTGAATCATGAATCCAGTGATGAAGAGTCAACGGAACTGTACGAACATTTGTCCATCAAAGTAGATCCGGGACAGGAAGTACTGCGAATCGACAAGTTCTTAGTCAATTTTCGTCAAAATTCTTCGCGAAATAAAATTTCACAAACGTGTCGCGCCGGAAACGTCGTCGTTAATGGATCGCCGGTCAAACAAAATTATCGCGTAAAACCAGGTGATGAAATTTCTGTTTTATTAACCAATCCGAAAAGAGAAAATTTAATTATTCCGCAGGATATTCCGATCAATATTGTTTATGAAGATGACGATGTGGTGGTGGTTGATAAAGAAGCGGGCATGGTCGTTCATCCAGGTCATGGAAATTATGATGGAACATTGGTTAATGCGCTTGCGTTTCATTTTGAAAAAAACGGACAAAAATCAGATTTAGATCGAGTAGGTTTGGTTCATAGGATTGATAAAGATACGTCTGGACTTTTAGTAGTTGCGAAAAATGAATATGCGCTGAGTTTTTTGGCAAAACAATTTTTCGATCGAACCACCAAACGGTTATATTGGGGATTTGTCTGGGGAAATGTCGAAGAAGATTCGGGAACGATCACTGGTAATATCGGACGACATTTGAAAAACAGAATGCAAATGTCGGTCTT
Organism: Flavobacteriales bacterium; assembly: GCA_038242555.1. Lineage (GTDB taxonomy): Bacteria > Bacteroidota > Bacteroidia > Flavobacteriales > Weeksellaceae > Kaistella. Next base: position 26,119 of record JBBSRZ010000015.1, read on the forward strand.
TGAAGATGGCAGTTTTGGCAAGCACGCCGTAACGCATTTTGAAGTACTCGAAAGATTCAGATACATTACTTGGGTCGAGTGTAAATTAGAAACGGGTCGTACGCATCAGATCCGCGCGCATTTTAAACATATCGGTCATACTTTATTTAATGATGAGCGCTACGAAGGCAATCAGATTCTAAAAGGCATAAATATGCCGAAGTATAAACAATTCGTAAAAAATGTATTTGAAGTTTTGCCGCGCCACGCTCTACATGCACACACCATCGGATTTATTCATCCGACGACGAAAAAGGAAATGTATTTTGAAAGTCCAATGCCGGAAGATATGGATCAGGCCCTGACGAAATGGCGAAACTATATCGACTCTTAAAAACGGAAAAATTTATTTATCTTTGCGGAAAATTCATGCATAACAAAATATGAGAAAAATATATACGATAATTTTTGCGCTTCTCTTCTTAGTAAGTTACAAAAGTCAGGAAACATTGCCATTTTATCAACAATACTTACTCGATGGTGATTTCCTCTTTAATCCTGCTCAGTATGGAAATACAGATGATGTCGTTTTAAATCTAAATTATCAGAAGCAATTTTCAAATTTTGATCAATCCCCAAATGTGCAATCCATCGGTGTACATGCCAATGTATTTGATCGAGTAGGTGCGGGCTTGTCTTTTTTTAAGGATCAAAATGGACCGATTTCTTCGAATGGAATTGGTGCTGGAGCGTCGTATTTTATTCCGTTAGATGATGATGGCGAACGAAAAAGCCAGTTCTCCTTTGGAACCAGTGTCAATTTCTATAATATGAACATTGACTTAGGAATGCTCAATCCGCAAGATCCGGGTGATCCACTTTTAAGCAGTGAAAATATTTTCTTGATCTATGCAAATCTTGGGATGGCGATTACATATCGTAATTTATTCGCTGGAGTTTCTGTTAATGATATTGCGGTTTCTAATGATATTCCGATTGTTAATGGTGTTGAACCAGAACCAACCAAGTTTTTGATTAACGCCGGCTACAATTGGTATGTAGCCGAAGATTTTTACGTAACGCCGTCTGTAATGGCGAACTTTAATACGAATTCCTCCAAAACGATTGATCTCAATTTATTGGCAACTTTGGCTTCAGAAGCGAATTCATTTTCTGCTGGGGCGAGTTTTAGAACTGCGACTAATAAATTCGGGAATCAGAGTTTAGGTCTTTCTCCCATTGTGAAAGCAACTGTTAATCAATTTTCTTTTGGCGCCAGTTATAATTTTGGACTTTCTGATATTCAGCAATATGCTGGCAGCAGTTTTATGTTGAGTATTGGCTATCGCTTCGAAAACTTTATTAACTCCAGAGGATTTAGATATTAGCAATGGTGAATGGTGAATGGTAAATGGTGAATGGTGAATGGTCAATTGTGAGTTTTATTTCTTAACCTTAACCTTAACCTTAACCTTAACCTTAACCTCAACCTCGACCTCAACCTCAACCTCAACCCAAAAATCTTTATCTTGCAGCCCGCATGATTTACCTCCACATTCCGTTTTGCAAACAAAAATGCAGTTACTGTAATTTTCATTTTTCTACTTCTTTAAATTATAAAGAGGAAATGATTTCGGCTTTGAAAAAGGAGATTTCGTTGCGTAAAGATGAACTGGAAAATAAGACTTTACATTCGCTTTATTTCGGTGGCGGAACGCCTTCAATTCTGAAAGTTGATGAACTTCAATCAATTATTGATGAAGTTCTGAAATACTATTCTTTTGATTCAAATATCGAAATTACGCTCGAAGCCAATCCAGATGATTTAGATAAGGATTTCCTGAAGGATTTAGCGAGAACGCCGTTTAATCGCTTATCAATTGGTACACAAAGTTTTTTTGATGACGATTTAAAATTGATGAATCGCGCTCATAATTCTGGTGAGGCAGAAAGTTCGATTAAGCGCGCTCAAGATTTTGGATTTGAAAATATCAGCATTGATTTAATTTATGGCTCACCAACCTCAAATTTAGAGATCTGGAAGAAAAATTTAGATAAAACGATCGAACTTCAAGTTCCTCATGTGTCTTCTTACGCATTGACGATTGAACCGAAAACTGCTTTGAGTTCCTGGATTGCTCAAGGTAAAATTACCGCTCCAAAGGAAGCGGAACAACATGAAGAGTTTTTCTACATGACTGATTTTTTGAAAGAGCACGGATTTGATCATTATGAAATCTCCAATTTTGGAAAGCCTGGTTTTCATTCAAAACATAATTCTGCTTACTGGAAATATCAGGAATATCTAGGCATCGGACCGTCTGCACATTCTTATAACGGACGAACCGAAAGAAGTTGGAATATTGCAAATAATCAAAAATACATCAACGCTTTAAGTCAAAATACCTTACCTAAAGAAACAGAAATTTTAAATAAAAAAGATCAGTTCAATGAAATGATCATGCTAGGTTTAAGAACGGTTTGGGGAGTAAATCTGACTTCACTTCAAGAAAAATTTAATGCGGAAATTGTCGAACATCTTCAAAAAGAAATTAAAAATAAATTGGAAGATGGACTTTTAGCCATCGAAAATAATCATCTTTTAATTCCCGAAAAACATTGGTTTTTAGCAGATGGAATCGCCTCGGACTTGTTTCTAGTGTAGGAGCGGTGAGATAGAAGTTGCTGGTTTTAAATTGAAAGTTTCACCCTTAAGACTTTTTTAAAAGAGGATATTAAAACACAATGACCCAAATGGTTTCACAGATTTCTAAATTTTGTAATTTAATTATTGGCTAAATTCCTCATACATTATACATCATCCATCTTCCATCATCCATCATCCATCATCCATCATCCATCATCCATCATCGTTCTCTAAAAACTAACTTTACCCACTAATTCGTATTTTTGTAAAAACTTCGATCACTTGAAAACTAAAAAATCTGATTTCAGCCATCTGTCATCCAGCCAACCGATTGGCATTTTCGATTCTGGCGTCGGCGGACTTACTGTTGCTAAAGAAATTAAGAGATTGCTTCCGCACGAAAATTTAATCTATTTCGGAGATACGAAACACCTTCCGTACGGTGATAAATCTAGAGAAGCAATTATCGGATATTCCACAAAGATCACTCAGTTTTTGTTAGAGAAGAAGTGTAAAGCCATTGTGATCGCCTGTAATTCGGCGACGGCAAATGCCTTAAAAGAAGTTTTAGAATTGGTGAATAGTCAAGTTCCGGTAATCGATGTAATTAATCCGGTAGCCGAAAAAGTATCCTATGAAATTCATAATAATATCGGCGTGATTGCGACGAAGGCGACCGTTAATTCTGGTTTGTATAAAAAGTCGATCCGCAAACACAATAAGTTCATCAAAGTAGATGAGTTGGCTACGCCACTTTTAGTGCCCGCCATAGAGGAAGGCTTTAGAAATCATCCGATTACGCATTCCATTATTTACAATTACCTGAGCAATAAAAAATTAAAGAATATTGAAACCTTGATTTTAGGTTGCACGCATTACCCTTTGTTGTTAACCGAAATTAAACAGTTTTATGGAAGCAGAGTTCGCGTCATCGATTCTCCAAACATTGTGACCAATCAACTCCAAACGATTTTAGAGAAACATCATCTTTTGAATGAAGATAATCCCAAGCCGACCTATCATTTTTACTTATCAGATATTACGAAAAACTTTGAGAAAATCTCGAAGAAGTTTTTTGGAAATACTATTGATTTAGAATTGAAAGTGCTGTAAGAGTTAATCTAAATGTCCTTTAAACCACAAAAATTACAAAAGTTTTTAGGAGCAGAGGCAAGTCAAAAGATTGCAACAGCAGCCTACAATAAAAGTTTTATTCAGAAAATTTAAGTTTTAGAGGAAATGCCACTAATACACGAATATTCTTTACTCGCAAAATAAATGTTTGTTTTACAAATCGATTTAATTCGTGCATTCGCGGCAATATGATTTTAAAATAGATAGAAGAGTTTCTTTTTTTTGCGTACCTCTGAAAATAGTATTTTCACCTATTATCTATTATCTATTATCTATCAGTCTACTATCTATCAGTCTATTGTCTTCTCATCCATATTCTCTTCGTCTACTTGCAAAGTTTCTTCTGTTTCTGGTTCGTTCGGCTTTAAGAACGAAAAACTCACATTTCCGTATTTTCTGGTGTCGATGATATTCGGATGTTGCAGTTTGGTTCGGCTTTGATGCTCCAAAATAAAGACGCCGTTCTCCTTTAAATAATTATTATTTAAAACCAGCGATATCAGTTCTTCATATTTAGAAACTTCCATTTCGAACGGTGGATCTGCTACAACGAGTTCATACGATTTGCGATTTCTATTTTTCTTTAAATATTCGAAAACATCTCCACGCTGTGCATTCACCTGCGTATTCATTTCAAGTTCTAACGCGGTAGAATTAATGAATCCGGCATGACGTGCATTCATTTCAATTGAAGTCACATCTTTACAACCTCTGGAGGCAAATTCTAGGGAAATCGATCCAATTCCCGCAAATAGATCAAGCACAGAAATGGAGGCATAGTCCAGCCGGTAGCGGTTTTCTATAATGCTAAACAACGCTTCTTTCGCGAAATCAGTAGTTGGTCTTACGTCGAAACTTTTCGGAGCGGAAATTCTTTTGGCTTTCCATTGGCCACTTATTATTCTGTACATGTTATGCTGGATGTTTGGTGTTAGATGCTGAATATCTAATTCAGCATATGGTGAACTTAGTACAAATTTAATGATAGTTTAAATTCATTGATCACTTATTTATAGAAAATTAAATTCGATTTTAACGCAATCGACGCAAAGATTTTAAAACACTCTTTATTTATCATTACGGTCGCCAAGGCGTTTCACTTAGCAAAGGGAGAAGTGCGTCATCTTTTTTGCTCTTTTTAAAAAATAGTTGCACTTAATATTATTCTGTACATATTTATGCTGGATGTTTGGTGTTAGATGCTCAATATTAAATTCAACTTTATTGTGAACTTATTACAAATTTAATGATACTTTAAATTCATTGGTCACTTATTTATAGAAAATTAATTACGATTTTAACGCAACGACGCAAAGATTTTTTTAGTATTTTTTATATATCAATACGGTCGCAAAGGCGTTTCACTTAGCAAAGGGGGAAAGTTGTTGCCTTTTTTGCTCTTTTCACAATCTGCTAAGCACTTAACTTTTGTGCCTTTTGCGGTTTAAATATTTGGATTTTTTACAGTTTACTTCTATTTGCCCAACTTATCTCGCATTCAATATAAAATTCTTCTTCGGAATATTATCGTAAACGATTTTTAAGTTTATAAAAAAATTCTTTATTTATCATTACGCTCGCAATAGCGTTTCACTTCCAAAAAGGAAGGTTTGTTGGCTTTTTTGCACTTTTCGCAATCTGCTAAGCACTTAACTTTTGTGTCTTTTGTGGTATAAATGCTTATATAATTTGTAGTGCCCAACTTATCTCGCATTCAAAATAAAATTCTTCTTCGGAATATTATCGTAAACGATTTTTAAGTTTATAAAAAAATTCTTTATTTATCATTACGCTCGCCATGGCGTTTCACTTAGCAAAGAGGGGAAGTTTACTATCTTTTTTGCTCTTTTCACGATCTGCTAAGCACTTAACTTTTGTGTCTTTTGCGGTTTAAATATTTGCATTCTTACCGTTTAGTTCTATTTGCCCAACTTATCTCGCATTCAAAATAAAATTCCTCTTCGGAATATTATCGTAAACGATTTTTAAATTCTTCACAAATTTCTTTAATTCTGAAATGAAAGTTTCGTTTTCCGTCGTTTCACCATACACATAAAACTGCGTGTCGGCGATTCCGAAGCCGATTTTACTGATCGTAAACATGATGAAGTACAGAAAGTCAACTTCCGACGTTACATCTAGATTATTATAAAGAATCACTTTCTTTTGATCGAAGGCAAAAAATTCACACTGTTGATGATATAAATTGATATGAATTTCTTTCTGATTTTTGACTGAAATAGAATTCAAAAACTGTTCTCCTGAAAAATTAAATTGAGTCGGAACATCTAAGTCTTTGATCTTTTGATAAATATCTTCCGGAAAAGAATAATAAAATTGAACGGCAAATTTTTTATTAAGCGACAGCATTAATTCCTCCTTTTCTTTGTGAACTGGCGCATTATAAGCGATGAGGTCATATCCTAAATCATGTTGCTCAAAACCTTCTGGCATTAAAGTGAAATGATTTAACGCAGAAATAACACTGATGTCTTTGTACTTCTGACAGGTTAATAAATCTTCTATTTTATCGGTCAATGCATTTTCTGCCGAGTCTTCGGTGATGAAAAAAGATTCTTCTACCGAAACTGTTTTGTTGCGTGAAACCTGATATTGCAGACCGTCTTTGGTGAAAAGTAATTTGAGTTGCTCCATATTTTACAACCGCAAATTTATTAAAATTAATCGGCTTTTGAATAATCTTCAGATCTCGCCCATAAGCAAGTGAATTGTGAATGGACAATTGTGAATGGTGAATTTTGAAACGGTTTTCATTTAACGATGAACGTATGAAGATAAAATGTAGGGATTAAATTTGAATAGGCAGTGGTGAATAGTGAATAGTGAATTTCGGATAGTCAATTTACATGGTTTACCGTGGATTTGAATTATCTTTCTAACACCTAACACCTAACACCTAACATCTAACATCTAACATCTAACATCTAACATTTAACATCCAACATCCATCATCCATCATCCAACATCTTATCTAAAATAAACCAGCACCGTCCCAGACTGATGATGCAAAATTTCTTTATTATGAAACTCTAAGTTGGTCTGACTTTCCAGCACATCGTGAACCATTTTTTGTAAAACGCCATCGCCAATTCCGTGGATGATTTCGAGCCGTTTCAAATTATTATTCCGACAATATTCCAAAGTGTTCAAGAGTTTTTCTTTTTGAATAAAAAGTCTTTCATACGAATCAATTTTGGTAGAACCTTTTGCTAAATTCTCGAAATGCAGATCGAGTATAAAAGGTCGTTTATCATGTTTCTTCGAAATAAATTTCTTGTTTTCTTCTTTTTGGACTGTCGAGATACGATCGTAAATTTCGGCCTGCTGCAAAACCAATTCTGATTGCTCATATTCATATGGAAAACCGTGCTCATCTTCGATGACCACTTTCATTCCTTTTATGGTTTTGATGATTCCTTTCAGTTGGTCATCAATCACCGCCACTTTGTCGCCAATTTTCATAGTGAGGCGAAAGTAAGGAAATTTCGGTTTAATACGAAGATTTACTTTCATTATGCACCTAGCACCTAGCACCTAGCACCTAGCACCTAGCACCTAGCACCTAGCACCTAGCACCTAGCATCCAAATTCAATATTAATCCTACACCTATAATTCTTTCTATTCATAAATTATCACAAAGTCGTCAGATCGAGTGATTTTGCCTGAGCAAAATTGTATCGAGATCTTTATTAAAACGAAATTCTTCTGCGGTAATTAATGGTTTTAACCATTTTTAATCATACAATTGGACTTAATTGATGCAAGTTAATTTAACTTTTAATACCAGCACCCATCATCCCACACCGAGCATCCCACACCCAACACTTCCCATCCCTTTGCTGAGCGCAGCGCCTTAACGACCGTAATTTTTAGTTTCAAAGTTTGTCTGATCCTTTTGCGTCCCTTGCGCTAAAAAGAATTTCTTCTCTATCATCTATCATCTATCATCTAGCATCCGGCACCTAGCACCCATCATCCATCATCCATCATCCATCATCCATCATCCATCATCCATCATCCGTCATCCATCATCCATCATCCATCATCCAACATCCAACATCCATCATCCATCATCCGTCATCCAACATCCAACAAAAACTATTTCTTCTCAAAAATTTCCATAAATTTGAAATCCTTTATTAACCAGAATTAAAAAATATCAATTATACACTATGGATCCAATTTTTGACCTTATTGAACAGGAAAGACAAAGACAAACTAATGGCGTTGAACTCATCGCTTCCGAAAACTTTGTTTCGGACAATGTGATGAAAGCGGTCGGGAGTGTTTTGACGAATAAATATGCAGAAGGTTATCCGGGGAAAAGATATTATGGTGGTTGTGAAGTAGTCGATGAGGTCGAAACTTTAGCCATTGACAGAGCCAAAGAATTATTCGGGGTGGAGTATGCGAACGTGCAACCACATTCTGGATCGCAAGCTAACGCGGCAATTTATCTTTCTATTTTGAAACCAGGTGATAAAATTTTGGGTCTTGATCTTTCGATGGGCGGACATTTAACGCACGGTTCTTTTGTGAACTTTTCCGGAATTCAATATGACGCAAACTTTTATGGCGTGGACCGTGAAAGTGGACTGATCGATTACGAAGCGATGCGTCAGAAAGCGTTGGAGGTAAAACCAAAAATGTTAATCGCTGGGTACTCGGCTTATTCAAGAGATATTGATTTCAAAAAATTCCGTGAAGTGGCTGATGAAGTGGGAGCGACCTTGTGGGCGGATATTGCGCATCCAGCAGGATTGATTGCCAAAGGATTACTAAGTTCTCCGTTCGAATATTGTCATGTGGTATCGACGACGACGCATAAAACGTTGCGTGGACCAAGAGGTGGACTGATCATGATGGGTAAAGATTTTGAAAATACCTACGGCCACAAAACACCAAAAGGTGTTACCAAAATGATGAGTCAAGTTTTGGATAGTTCTGTTTTCCCGGGAATTCAGGGCGGACCTTTGGAGCATGTAATTGCTGGAAAAGCAGTTGCCTTCGCAGAAGCAATTGATGATAAATTCTTGGTTTACATGAAACAAGTAGTAGCGAATTCTCGTGCTTTAGCAAAAGCGATGATGGCTGAAGGATTCGATATTGTAAGTGGCGGAACAGATAATCACTTGATGTTGGTAGATCTTCGAAATAAAAATGTAAATGGCAAAGAAACTGAAAAAGCACTCGTAAAAGCAGATATTACGTGTAATAAAAACATGGTTCCGTTTGATGATAAATCAGCGTTTACCACTTCGGGGATTCGTTTGGGGACGGCTGCCATCACCACTCGTGGCTTAAAAGAACCCGACATGGAAGTTTTAGCGGGTTTAATCAACGACGTCGTAACGAACATCAACGATGATCAAAAAATCGCTGCTGTTAAAACCGAAGTCAACAAAATGATGGAAGGGAAGGCATTGTTTAATTATTAAGGAAAAGACAAAGAGATGATAGACTGGTAGATGATAGATTAATCAATCATCGAATTTAATACCGACAAATATATAAATTCATTGTCCCCATAAAGGCGGTGAATTTTTTGTATTAAGACAAACCATTGCAAATGGTTCGCTGATTCAATAGAAAAATATAAAAGATAGAAGTAAAAGGAAGTAATTTAGAGAGTATTATTAAAATTTTTAATTCGTTGTAGAGATCTATGAGATTCTTCCTTCGTCAGAATGACAAATCCCGTCAATATTTAATAAGGACACTTCCTAAACTTTATGAAATTGAATTTTCAAATTGACCTAGGAGTTATTTGCGTGAAGAAAAACGGAAATTTCTTGAAACGATAATTTGTTATTAGAAACCGAGTAAAAATTCCTTTTGTCCGAAGCGCGGCAAAGTATTAACTTTAAAGCGTAACTTTAATTTTTGCGGTAGTTTAGGGATTTTCTTAAAAGAATTTTCGTTTTTTAGCAATTAAATCCAGTCTTGATTTTTTGTTACTTTTGCATTAAGGCAAAAGTAAAAGATAAAATTAAATTAATTTCTTTTTTTACTACTACCAATATCATTGCTCAGCAAAAATCGTGGAACAAAAAAAATCCTACACTTTCCTGGAAATCAAACAAAAAATGGTGAACTACTGCGTTTACCAAGATCGGTGTCACCAAGAAGTTGAACAAAAGATGTGGGACTTTCTATTAATTCCGGAAGCGAAAGAAGAAATTCTGTTGTATTTGATGAGAGAAAATTACCTGAATGAAGAACGCTTCACGCGCAGTTATATTCGCGGGAAATTTTACATGAAATCCTGGGGCCGCAACAAAATAAAAAATCATTTAAAATTCAAAGACGTCCCCGAAAAACTGATTAATTCTTGTTTTAATGAAATTGATAACGATGATTATCACAAAACCCTTCATAAACTTTATGCTGATTATTATGGCAAGGTAAAAGATTCGCAGCCTTACCAGAAAAAATCAAAAACGATTAAATATCTATTAGGGAAAGGGTTTGAATACGAGGAGATCAAAGAGATAATAATGGAGGTCGAGGGATGAAGGAGGGTAGGAAGAAGCGCAAAATGCGAATTATCCTCCCCCGGCCCCTCCGAAGGAGGGGAGCAATGCCGTGATTGCTAAGATAATGTCGTTCAATGCTTGGATGCAGGGAAGCAGACGTCACTTCGAGTAGCGCAGTGTATCGAGAAGTTGTGGTTTCGATACAATTTCGGTGGCGAATAGCACTTGACGTAACAGGTTTCGAGTGGCGAGCGTTTGATTTTTTGAGTAATCGAGTTTAGAGATATATAGATCTCGCTACAATTTTACTTGACGCAGAATTACTCGACTTGACGTGTTTTTTAGGAAACCCTGTAAGCGGCGAGTGTTTGAGTATTCGAGCGTTTGACTTGCTTACAGCTGGTCTCGCTACAATTTTGCTAGGCGCAAAACCACTCGACCCGACGTGTTTTTTTAGGAGGGGTTGCCTGAATAATTGAGTTTTGGGACGGAGGAGTAATTGAGTTTAATTTGAGCATATGCAAACAATATACGCGAACCTTACAACCAGCATCACATCCTGCACCGCGCAGCCGCACCCGTCTTCCATCATCCAGCACCCAGCATCCCTTATTTAAAAGAGATTGCCACGTCGCTTTACTTCGTTCCGCTCCTCGCAATGACATTAGTATTCATAATTGAGAATGCAACTTTGTGTATTTTTTACATAATACATAATACATAATACATAATACATAATACATTTTTCATCCATCATTATACACCCAGCACCCAGCACCCAGCACCTAGCACCCATCACCTGTGGTCTCATGAAATAAGTTTACTTCAAGTTTAGTTGATAACTTTATTAAAGATTAGATTTATGGAAAGTAAAAAGATTAACCGGGTGTTTAGTACAGAATTTAAAAAGGAAAAAATAAACCTAATAGAATTGGGTAAAT
>JBBSRZ010000016.1:0-35938 GCA_038242555.1 Flavobacteriales bacterium
ATCTTTTCCTCTACATCTTGGAGATTTTGCATAATAGAATCTTATTAAATTTCCGTAATTTTGGTCTTTTAAATCTTACGGCTAATTTAACAAATGTTTTTAGAAAATACAATAAATCACGCAAAACAAAGCGGTTGGATGGAAGTTATCTGCGGCTCGATGTTCTCGGGAAAAACGGAGGAATTAATCCGACGTTTGAGGCGTGCAGAAATGGCCGGACAAAATGTGGAAATCTTTAAACCAAAATTGGATACAAGATATGATGATGCAGAAGTTGTTTCCCATAACCAAAATAAAATCCGAAGCACTCCCGTTGAAAACCCAAGTGAAATTTTACTTTTAGGTTCAAACTGCCATGTTGTTGGGATTGATGAAGCTCAGTTTTTTGACGAAAGTATTGTTGAAGTTGCGAATACCTTAGCGAACAGTGGAATTCGAGTAGTTATTGCGGGTTTAGACATGGATTTCATGGGACGGCCGTTTGGTCCAATGCCGAATTTAATGGCAACCGCTGAATATGTTACGAAAGTTCATGCGATTTGTAAAAGGACCGGAAATCTAGCGAACCATTCGATGCGTACGACTACAAACACTGATCTTGTTCAATTAGGCGAAACCGAAAGTTATGAAGCCGTGAGCAGAAAAGTTTTCAATGAAGAATTTCTGAACAGCGAAAAATAGATGAATTATACTACCAATCAAATTGCCGAAATAACCAATTCCCAATTAATTGGTGACCAAAATCTAGTTATTAAAAATATTGCTTTCGACAGTAGAACGCTTTTTTCAGTTAATCAAACTGCCTTTATTGCGATTAATACCACGAAGAATTCCGGAGAGAAATATATCCAGTCGGCCATAGAAAAAGGAATTGATGTCATTATTTCTGAACATCAATTCTCACAGTTTGAAAATATTACCTGGATCATTGTTGATAATTCTCTGAAGTTTCTTCAAAATCTTGCAAAATATCATTTGAATCAATTCGATTTAAAAACAATCGGGATCACCGGAAGTAACGGAAAAACGATCGTGAAAGAATGGTTGTATCAAACAATGTTTTACGATTTTGCCACCGTAAAAAGTCCTAAAAGCTTTAATTCACAATTAGGTCTTCCGCTTTCGTTATTGGAAATAAACGCAAAGCATCAATTAGGAATATTTGAAGTCGGGATTTCAAAACCAGGGGAAATGGAAATCCTGGAAGATTTATTCTCCCCACAAATTGGAATCATCACGCATATCGGCTCCGCTCATTCTTCAAACTTTGACTCGGTTGACCAACTGATCGAAGAAAAAATTAAACTTTTTAAGAATTCAGAAACTATTATTTTGAATGGTGATAATGACTTACTGGTTAATAAGATTACTTCTGTTTATTTAAGTAAGCATTTAATATCTTTTGGGCTCCATGACTCTAACAATGTTTCGGTAAAAAATGATTGGAAAGATAAAACGCAGGACGTCACTATTCAATATTTTGAGGAAGAATTTCAAGTTCCGATCAATCAAAGAGATGAAGCAACCATTAGTAATGTGTTGTGCGTAATTACTGTTTTAAAACAATTTGGTTTTACAAATGCGAAAATTGTCGAAAGATTGAATACGCTGAAATCAGTCGAGATGCGGTTAGAAAGCGTGAACGGAATTCGGAATAATATTATTATCAACGATTCCTTTAACCTAGATTTAGATTCGCTGAAAATTGCTTTTCAAAATATTAAAGAATATAATAAACCCACAAAAACATTAATCTTAACTGATTTCATTGAAGGGAAAAACGCTGATCAACTCTATCAGCAAGTAATTGCTTTGACTAACGAGCAAAAATTTAAGTCGGTTTTTCTTATTGGTGAAGAAATTACAAAACTAGAGCAACAATTTGAGGCGGCCACTTTTACTTTTAATAATACGACGGAACTGATTGAAAGTCTATTTCTTAATCAAATCGAAAATAATCTTATTCTCTTAAAAGGAGCGAGGAAATTTGAAATCGAAAAAGTAAAGACCTATTTAGAATTACAGAAACATGATACCGTTTTAGAGGTAAACTTAAATTCCATACTCCATAACATTAACGTTCATAAAGCCTTACTAAGACCAGAAACTAAAATGATGGCGATGGTAAAGGCCTACTCTTATGGCTTGGGAGGTTACGAAATTGCGGAGTTTCTGCAACATCATCACATCGACTATCTAGGAGTTGCATACGCAGATGAAGGAGTAGACCTACGAAAGAACGGAATTACAACGCCGATTATGGTGATGAATCCCGAGCAGCACAGTTATAATATTATCATTGATTATGATCTAGAACCAGAGATTTATAGTTTTCGAGTGTTGGAATTATTTAATGAGAAGTTGGTTCAGAAAGGAATCCAACATCATTATCCTATTCACCTTAAATTAGAAACAGGCATGCATCGTCTTGGTTTTAAGGGAGAAGATTTGGATGAATTGCTTCAAAAGTTGAAGGCGATGAATGTAAAAGTCAAAAGTATTTTCAGTCATCTTTCTTCTGCGGATGATGAGAAGGAAAACGAATATACTTTAGAACAGATCAACGTTTTTAAGCAAAACTCGCAAAAATTAATGGATGGTTTAGACAACCAACCACTCCGTCATTTATTAAATACCTCCGGAATTGTAAATTTTGCAAAGTATCAGTTTGATATGGTGAGAATTGGCATAGGGATGGTAGGGATTTCCGCTCATGCAGAAATTAAAAAACAATTGAAGAGCGCGGTTACTTTTAAAACGGTAATTTCTCAAATATCAGAAGTTAAACAGGGAGAATCTGTTGGTTATAACCGACAATTCAAAGCCAAACAAAACACCCATATTGCGACGATCCCAGTTGGATACGCTGATGGCATTCGTCGTTTAGTAGGTAATCAGGTGGGGTTTGTCGGAATCCGAAAGCAACTTTTTCCTATTGTTGGAAATGTCTGTATGGATATGATGATGATCGATATTGGTGATTTTGTAGGAAGGGAAGGTGAAGAAGTTATTATCTTTAACTCTAATCCCTCGCTGGAAGATTTCGCAGTTTATTGTCAGACCATTCCTTATGAAGTATTAACTTCTATTTCACGCCGTGTAAAACGGATTTACATTAAAGATTAAATGAAAAAATTTATTACGTACTTACTGTTGTTATGCCTATGTTTTCCTCTGAGAGCACAAGTTAAAGAAGGGCTATCTATTCCAAAAAATCCAAAAATTGGATTATCATTATCTGGCGGCGGTGCCAAAGGTTTTGCTCATATTGGCGTTTTAAAAGTTCTTGATTCTCTCGGGGTCAAAGTAGATTACATTTCTGGAACGAGTATGGGAGCCATTGTTGGAGGGCTTTATGCGGCCGGTTATACAGGAAAAGAAATCGAAAAAATCGTAATGGATACCGATTTCTACTCTCTTATTGCCAACGAAAAAACGCGACAAGAAACTTCTTTCTTTAATAAATCAGTAGATAAGTATATTTTGACCGTTCCAATTAAAGATGGAAGTATTAACGTGCTTCCAAAAGCAATTTCAACTGGTCAAAAAATATCTATCTGTTAAAAGAACTTTTTAGAAACGTTTCAACCATTTCTGATTTTTCTAAGTTGCCTATTCCTTTTATGAGTGTTGCAACAAACCTCGAAAGTGGCAAGAAGAGAATCTTTGAAAGTGGTGATTTAGTGGGTGCGATTATGGCGAGTTCTGCCTTTCCATCGTTAATGGATCCTGTAAAAATCGGTGATTCTCTTTATATCGATGGTGCAATGACTGTTAATTATCCCTCCAAACCATTAAAGGATAAAGGAATGGACATTGTGATTGGCGTAGATTTAAGCCAAGGTTTAGCAAACCGGAAAGATTTACAATCTGCAATTTCCATTTTAAACCAAGTCATCGACTTTGGAATTCAAAAGGAAACTGTCAATCAGTATAAATATACCGATATCAATATACAACCGAATTTAGATGGAACTGGTGCAACCAGTTATGATGCGAAAAAAGCCATCTTAGATTCTGGCTATGTAGAGGCACAGAAATACATTCCAACCCTTTCGTTACTTCCAAAAAAGGATGATAAATTACTTCGTGCACCCACGAGTATGATCTATTCTAATGTTTACAAAATTGACAGTTTAGTATTAGAAAATAATCACATTTTTCGGAAGAACTACGTTTTAGGAAAGATGAATTTGAAAATTCCTTCATTACAGACATATGGTGCGATCAACAAAATGATCGATAAATTATATGCGACCAACAACTACAGATTGATTAATTATGATATTATTCAAGAGAAAAATCACAATATTTTAAAACTAGATGTTACGGAAGATGATACCCGCTTCTTCCTAAAATTTGGATTGCATTATGACCAAATATTCAAAACGGGTTTGCTTCTAAATGCAACAGCAAAACGACTTCTTTTCCGCAACTCTACGGTCTCTCTCGATCTTGTGGTAGGTGATCAGTCGCGTTATTACTTTAATTATTTTATCGACAATGGTTATATTCCTGGCTTTGGTATTTATGCTTCAGGAATGTCTTTAGATTTGAAAGATGAAAGTGGGAATATATATGATAAATGGAATTGGTTCCGTAATGAGATCTTCTTACAATCAATTTGGCGCGACAAATATGCAATTGGAGGTGGTTTAAGTAATGATTTTTACTCTTCTAAACTCACAGGAGACTCATCTTATTCTTCTTCGGAAAACTACGTAAATGCTTATGTATTTGTAAAAAGTGATACGCAAGACGATCGAAGTTTCGCGACGAAAGGGTTTCTGTTAGATGCTGAAGCAAAGGTTCTTGACATCCTGAAAAAATATGACGAAGGTAAAACGGTACAATTAAAAGTAACGTCTCAAATTAACTTTCCCATAAGAGAATGGCTAACGTATCGACTTGGATTAGTAGGTGGATTTACCATCGGTGACAATCTTAGTCCATATTACCAATATAGAATAGGCGGAATTTTTGAACAGAATCTAGGAAATTTCATTAGGTTTGATGGATATCAATTCGGTCAATCTGCTGCGGAAAATATTTTAGCCACAACAAGCACTTTTCAATTCAAAGTATATAAAAATTATTTTGCAGATGCTAATGTGAGTATTGCCAATTTATTTAGTGATATAAAGGTTGATGATATTCTCCATATTTCTGACACTTCAGCCGGAGTAACCGCAGGTTATAAATCTCCGTTTGGGCAGATAAAAATAAATTACAGTCATTCTTTAAATGTTAAAAAAGGAATGTTCAGCGTGATTCTGGGACATTGGTTTTAAATTATGATACAGTTTTTCTTCGAAGATATTGATCTTATAGAAATCGATGTAGCGACCGTTGAGTGGTTAAAAGATCTAATTATACACGAACACAAGAAAGTCGGTACTATCAATTACATTTTTCTGACCGACGATGGGTTGTTAAAAATTAATAAAGACTTCTTACAACATGATTATTACACCGACATTATTACCTTCGACTATGTGAAGGGTAAAACAATTTCCGCAGATATTTACGTATCTTTGCCCCGAATTTCTGAAAACGCTGTAATGCTCTTGAAGGACTTTTATTCAGAATTGCGTAGGGTCTTGGCTCACGGTCTTCTTCATCTTTGTGGCTATAAAGATAAATCGGAGGAGCAACAAGCGGAAATGACGCAGAAAGAAGATTTCTATCTCGATCTTTTTTAGAAGCTTTTTCCCGCTGTCCGTTTTATCTCTTATTTCGCTTTGCTTCATAAGAGGATATCACTTCCATCGGGGCTATAGCAGAAAGCTTTAAAGAAATTCAAAATATGTTTCACGTGAAACATTTTAAAATATTTAGATGATAAACGAAATATACGACGTGATTGTGGTCGGTGCTGGACATGCAGGTTCAGAAGCCGCTGCTGCTGCTGCCAACTTAGGTTCTAAGACTTTACTGATTACCATGAACATGCAAACCATCGGACAAATGTCTTGCAATCCTGCTATGGGCGGAATTGCGAAAGGGCAAATTGTTCGAGAAATTGATGCTATGGGAGGTTATTCTGGAATCATCGCGGATAAATCTGCCATTCAATTCAAGATGCTAAATCTTTCCAAAGGTCCCGCAATGTGGTCTCCAAGAACACAAAATGATCGAATGCTTTTTGCAGAGGAATGGCGGATTGCCTTAGAGCAAACTCCTAATCTTGATTTCTTTCAAGATATGGTTAAAAGTTTAATTATAGAAGATGATAAAGCAGTGGGCGTCATCACCTCTTTGGGTTTAAAAATCCGAGGAAAATCTGTTGTGTTAACTAATGGAACTTTCCTCAACGGATTAATCCATGTAGGTGATAAACAATTAGGTGGAGGAAGAATGGGTGAACCTCGCGCTGTTGGAATTACGGAACAATTGGTGTCACTCGGGTTCGAATCTGGCCGCATGAAAACCGGAACTCCTCCGAGAGTAGATGGTAGAAGTCTGGATTACTCTAAAATGGAAGAGCAAAAGGGAGACGAAAATCCAAAAAACTTCTCCTACTTAGACAGTCCAAAATTGACGAAGCAAATGAGTTGTCATATCGTTTACACCAATGAAGCAGTTCATGATGTATTACGAGAAGGTTTTGATCGTAGTCCTATGTTTAATGGCACAATTCAAAGTATCGGTCCTCGGTATTGTCCAAGCATCGAAGATAAAATTAATCGTTTTGCTGAAAGAGATCGTCATCAATTATTTGTAGAACCAGAAGGTTGGCGAACGGTTGAGATTTACGTTAATGGTTTCAGTTCTTCACTTCCCGAGGATATTCAAATAAAAGCAATGCGCCATATTCCGGGTTTTGCAAATGCGAAAGTATTTAGGCCAGGATATGCCATTGAATATGATTACTTCCCTCCTACTCAACTACACCATACATTAGAAACCAAATTGATTGATAATCTTTATTTCGCTGGACAGATCAATGGAACTACCGGGTACGAAGAAGCTGCTGGACAAGGAATGATTGCGGGAATAAACGCCCACAATAAAGTACACGATAAAGAAGAATTCACTTTAAAAAGAGATGAAGCTTATATAGGTGTTTTAATTGATGATTTAATTACTAAAGGAACAGACGAACCTTACCGCATGTTCACTTCAAGAGCGGAATACAGATTATTACTAAGACAAGACAATGCAGATATTCGTCTGACCGAAAAATCATATAACTTAGGTCTAGCAACCGAAGAGCGAATGATTAAAGTTCAAGAAAAGATTGATAAGAGTAACGAACTAGAGTCTTTCTTAAAAAGCACCTCTTTAAAACCTGGAATTATTAATCCAGTTCTAGAAAGTATTTCTTCTGCTAAGGTTGACCAAGCTTATCGTTCTGCTCAGATTTTAACGAGACCAAATATGACTTTGGAAAAGTTAGAAGAAATTAATTTTATTAAAAATTTCACAGAGCAATTTTCAACTGAAGTAAAAGAACAGGCAGAAATTAATATCAAATATAAAGGATACATCGACAAAGAAAAAGATAACGTTGCTAAACTTACACGATTAGAAACAATTCGTATTCCAGAAGATTTCGATTACGATAAATTAAAGTCACTGTCCGCAGAAGCAAAACAAAAGTTTAATAAAGTTAGACCTAAAACTATTGCTCAAGCAGCGAGAATCAGTGGTGTTTCTCCAGCAGATATTAATATTTTATTAATATTTCTAAAGTAATGTTTCACGTGCAACGATTCAATTACCTATTAGGTAAGTCAATCTTATGAAAGTTAAAGATCATTTTCTAACTCAGGAATACTTTGATATTGTAGAAACTGAAATCCCTGGAATTCAAAAGACCTTTCCAGTACCAACAGATTTATCTCCTTATTATGATAGTCAAGATTATATTTCTCACCATCAAGATTCGGGAACTTTAAAGGAAAAATTATACAAATTTCTGCAGAATTTTAATCTCAAGTACAAGAAAAATATTCTCCTTGAATTTGTAGGAAAGAACAAAAAAGTTTTAGATTACGGATGTGGTGCTGGAGAATTTGTAAAATATATTGAAAATGATTTTGATACGATTGGTTTTGAACCGAACGAAAGCGCCCGGAAATATGCTTTAGAAAAAGTAAAGAAAACAGAACTTATAACAAGTCTAGAATTGATTGAAGATCATTCTTTAGACGCAATTATATTGTGGCATGTCTTTGAACATATCGAAAATCAGCACGAAATATTAAATCAGTTTTCCTCAAAATTAAAAAAAGACGGTAAATTAATAATTGCAGTTCCCAACACAACTTCTTACGATGCTTTAAAATATAAAGAGTTTTGGGCCGCTTATGATGTTCCTCGGCATCTCTTTCATTTCTCAAAAGTGGGCATGGAAAATTTAATGAACAGCAATTCTTGGAAATTAGAAAAAATCAAACCTCTCCTACTCGATTCATTTTATATCTCTATGTTAAGCGAAAAGTACAAGAAATCTCCGATATTTTGGATCAAAGGACTGGTTTATGGACTTATTTCTAACATAAAGGCCTCAAAAAACGGTCAATATTCTAGTTTGATATATATTATCGTAAAAAAATAAATATTTGATTTTTAAACGGTTTCTGCGATCAAATTTTTACAAATTTCGACCTGAAGTTTTAAATATAACTCTTTTTACAAATTTTCACATTTCTAGTTTCAACAAAATAAGGCGAACTTTGACAATATTACTAAAACAAAAAAGTTTCCCATAACGGGAAACTTTTTATATTAATAAATCCTGAATTAAAATCCAATTAATTATTGATCGCTTTAATTCCAGGAAGTTCCATTCCTTCTAAACTTTCTAGCATTGCTCCTCCACCTGTGGAAACATAACTTACTTTGTCATCGTATCCAAACTGTTTCACAAAAGCAACACTATCTCCACCACCGACGAGTGAGAAAGCACCTAATTTCGTGGCTTCAGCAATACTATCTCCTAGCGCAATAGTTCCTGCAGCGAAATTTGACATTTCAAATACACCGATTGGTCCGTTCCATAAAATCGTTCGTGAATTCAAAACTACATCGTGAAATAACTTTCTAGTTCTAGTACCCGCATCCAGACCCATCCAACCATTGGGGATATCGTAGATATCGACTTCTTTATTTTCAGCATCATTATTAAAGTCATCAGCAATGATACAATCTACCGGTAAGTAAATACTAACGTTCTGTTCCTTTGCTTTTTCTAGAATCTCTAAAGCGAGTTTCTGTTTATCATCTTCTACAAGTGAATTTCCTATTGTTCCACCTAACGCTTTAATAAACGTAAAAGCCATTCCTCCACCAATAATCAAATTATCGATAGCGGGTAAAATATTTTCGATGATCGTAATCTTACTAGAAACTTTGGAGCCACCTAAAATAGCCGTGATAGGTTTTTCGCCACTGTTCAATACCTTATCAATGGCTTGTAATTCTTTCGCCATCAGTAAACCGAAAAACTTAGTTGAAGGAAAATATTCTGCAATAACCGCTGTTGAAGCGTGTGCTCGGTGCGCAGTTCCAAAAGCGTCATTTACAAAGGCATCGCCTAAGTTCGCTAATTTTTTTGCAAACTCTTCATCACCTTTTTCTTCTTCACTGTAAAAACGAAGATTTTCTAATAATAAAATCTCACCAGGTTGTAGATCAGAAGCCATATTATTTGCTTCATCACCGATACAGTCTGAACAAAATATCACTGTTTTTCCTAAAACTTTTTCGATCTCTGGCAGAATGTTTTTTAATGAAAACTCATCTGATACTTTTCCTTTCGGTCGACCCAAATGCGTCATTAAAATAACCGACCCACCATCATTCAAAATCTTATCAATCGCTGGTTTTACGGCTTCAATTCTGGTAGCATCTGTAACTTTAAAATTTTCATCTTGAGGAACATTAAAATCTACTCGCACTAAAGCTTTTTTGCCTTTAAAGTCGAAATCATTTATCGTTTTCATATAATTTTCTTCGTTTTAAGTTTCACAAATTTACTACTTATTCCCTCGATTCAAAATTTAATTGAATTTAAAATTCCACAATTCACAAAGACTCATCTTATCTACATTATCTTCTTTTTATATAGAAAGAAAATGAGTAGTGTTGTTGTAGTTAGGGAGTATGGGGAGAAATAAATATTTAATAATTCAGCACATTTGATTCTTACATTAATCAGAGCTTACCAACAAATTAAAACGTTAATAGTTAACTATTTAAGTAGTTCATCCACAATTGTGAGTTATTCTAATTTAATGGTCTTATTCATAACTTAAACCTTAACAACTTCCGCATCTAATCATAACAACAACTCAAAAGATTCATCTTCGGTATCGGTAATTTAAGTCCATTAGACATTTTAATCGGTTATTGAAAGACATTGTTCAGGTAAGTTATCCACACCAATTCGGTACGCTGTCCCCATCTTATGTGCAACCTTTTTAATTTAAGAATTAATTTTAACGACTTCGAATTTGGTCACTATATAAGGACAGTAGATATTTAATGATCAATCTCAGGATTTTTATTTTAATAATCTTAAATTTGTCTGAACTGAAAAATTGAGTTTTAAAGGAAAGTCATGAAAAAGATAGCAATAGCATGCGATCATGCAGGTTTCGAATACAAAGAAATCATAAAAAAACATTTGGAAGGTAAATTTGACGTAGAAGATTTCGGCACGTTTTCCGCAGACTCGGTGGATTATCCAGATTTTGTACATCCAGCCGCAGATTCAATAGAGCAAGGACGTAACGAATTAGGAATTCTAATATGTGGAAGTGGCGAAGGCGTTGCGATTACAGCCAATAAGCATCAGAAAATAAGATGTGCCTTATGTTGGATGCCCGAACTTGCACGTCTTTCTCGTCAACACAACGATGCGAACATGATTGCTCTTCCGGCGCGCTTTATCGCAAGTCAATTGGCGACCGATATTGTAGACACTTTTCTAAATACTGCATTCGAAGGTGGAAGGCACCAAAACAGAGTTGAAAAGATTTCAACTTGCTAATCAATTTTTCATTCTAAATATAAATCGCTTTATGGCAAAAGGAAAATATTTCTCAGATAAAAACAATCATAAATTACAAGAAATCGGACGACTGATTTTGCGTTTCATGAATGTAAATTCGGGTAAAATATACAACTACAAACAGATTGCAGACGGCATCGACTACAAAAATCCACGTCAACGAGAACTTGTTATACAATCTATTCATAAATTACTTTCTGATCAAAGGATCAAGGAAGTTGAAAAAGGAAAATACATCATCAATCTTAAGATTGAAGGGACTTTAACCGGCATTATCGATTTTAATCAAACGGGAAATGCGTATGTAAAAGTGCCCAATCTAGATGATGATATCTTTATTCACTCCAAAAATGTAAAAGATGCCTTACAAGGTGATACTGTACTTATTGTTACATACCATTTTAAAGGGAAGAAAATAGAAGGTTCGGTCCTGGAAGTGATGGAGAGAAAACGAACCGAATTTGTCGGTACTTTTCAGTTCATCAAACATAAAGAATTTGGATTTGTTGTTGGTAATAAGAAGCACATCAACACCGATATTTTTGTGCCGCAAGGTAAAATTGGTGGTGCTAGAGATGGCGATAAAGTGCTTGTAAGAATGACCGACTGGAAAGCCGGAGAAAAAAATCCTGAAGGAGAAATTATCACCGTTCTAGGTGCTCCAGGCGAACACGAAACTGAAATTCATTCTATTTTAGCGGAATACGGTTTGCCTTACGAGTTTCCTGAAGACGTAGAAAAAGAAGCACAAGATATTGATCGTAGAATTCACGACGAAGAAGTGGCGAAACGCCGTGATATGCGTGGAGTTTGCACGTTCACCATTGATCCAAAAGATGCTAAAGATTTTGATGATGCACTTTCTATTCAAAAATTAGAAAACGGAAACTGGGAAATTGGTGTTCATATCGCCGATGTTTCGCATTACGTTGTTCCGGGAACTATTATCGATGCAGAAGCCTACAACCGTGCGACCTCTGTTTATTTAGTGGATCGTGTTGTTCCCATGTTACCGGAAGTTTTGAGTAATGATGTTTGTTCCCTTCGACCAAATGAAGAGAAATATACTTTTTCAGCGGTTTTTGAAATCGATGATAATGCGGAACTTAAAGGTCAATGGTTCGGGAAAACAGTAACATATTCTGATCGTAAATTCTCTTATGAGGAAGCGCAGGAAAGACTTGAAACGAAAGAAGGTGATTTAGTTGAAGAAATTCTAGCGTTGGATCGGTTGGCTAAAATCTTAAGGAAAGCACGTATTGAAAACGGTGCGATTACTTTTGACCGAAGTGAAGTTCGTTTTAATCTAGACGAAAATCACGAACCAATCGGAGTTTACTTTAAAGTAAGTAAAGATTCTAATCATTTGATTGAAGAATTTATGTTGCTCGCCAACCGAAAAGTTTCTGAATTTATTTCTCTAAATAAGAAAGGAGTTCCGACTGGGGATACTTTTATTTACAGAGTTCACGATGATCCAGATCCTGCCAAGTTAGAAGCTTTACGTGACTTTGTCGGAACGTTTGGATATACGATGAACCTTGCCAATACTAAAAAAGTTGCGGAATCGCTGAATAAATTATTACAAGATATTCAAGGTAAAGGCGAAGAAAATATGATTGAAACTTTGGCCATGCGTTCGATGAGTAAAGCGGTTTATTCCACAGATCCTATTGGTCATTACGGTTTGGGTTTTGAGTATTATTCGCACTTCACCTCTCCTATTCGCCGTTATCCGGATCTAATTGCGCACCGATTGCTGCAACATTATTTAGATGGTGGTAAATCACCTCAAAAACAAGATTACGAAGTTAAATCTAAGCACTGCAGTGCCATGGAGAAATTGGCTTCTGATGCTGAACGAGATTCTATTAAATTCATGCAGGTTAAGTTTATGGAGAAACATTTAGGTGAAGATTTCACAGGTGTTATTTCCGGCGTCGCTGATTTCGGCTTTTGGGTTCAGATTCCAGAGAATGGTGCTGAAGGTCTAATTAAATTACGTGATTTGATGGATGATTCTTATTCTTATGATGCGAAAAGTCATGCAGTATTCGGAAGTAAAACTGGAAACAAATATCAACTTGGTGACGAAGTGACGATCAGAGTAATGAAAGCGAATTTAATTCAAAAACAATTGGACTTTAAGATTATTCAACCTTAAAATGTACTTTTGCTGGTCACTGTAAATGAATTGAGTTAAATGATTGATTCATTTATAAAAAATTATTAATGATAGAACTTATACTTTCAGCAGTCGGATTAGGATTAATGTTGAGTGTCGTTTTCATAGGACCGATTTTCTTTCTGCTGATTGAAACCAGTTTCTCTCGTGGACCTAAACATGCATTTACCTTAGATTGTGGCGTTGTATTGGCTGATATTCTTTGTATAGTCGCAGCATATTACGCTAGTGGAGACTTAATCGAACTGATCGATAAACATCCTGGATTTTATAGAATTACGGCCTTAATTGTACTCGTTTACGCGATCTATATGGTCGTTTCAAAGACTAAAATGCATCTTCCTGGCGAAGTTGAAATGATCAGTCAGAGTTATTTCAAAACATTTATTAATGGGTTTTTATTTAATATTTTAAATATTGGGGTTGTCCTTTTTTGGTTAGTTACGGTTATTTCCGTAAGAAATGCCTATCCTACTAGTGGCGATTTTCTCCTGTACATGGGACTTGTCGTTGGGACATATCTCGTAATTGATTTCTTTAAAATTTATTTGGCTAAAGTTTTCCGTGATAAACTCACCCAAAAATTAGCAAACCAAATTAGAAAAGGAGTGGGTTATGTTCTAATCCTCTTTAGTTTTTTTATCTTTTTACAAAGTTTTAAGAAATTCAACCAATTTGATCGAAAATTGGAAGCAGCTGAAAAAACAGAACAAAAACATATTCAGCGATGAACAAAATGATATTTCCAAAACCATTAAAGAAAGGTGATCAAATCGCCATCATTTCACCCGCTGGTGCAGTAAATGAACAGCAGTTAGAAAAAGGTTTGGCAATGATTCGACAAAACGGATTTGTACCCGTTATAGGCAAACATGTCTTTACAAAATATTCGCATGGTTACAATTATGCAGGGACTGAAGAAGAAAGAATTTCTGATCTGAACTGGGCTTTTAATAATGAAGATATATCTGCAATTTGGGCTTCGAGAGGAGGCTACGGTTGTCAGCATTTGCTTGAGCATCTCAATTTGTCTGAGTTTAAGAAAACCCCGAAATGGTATATCGGATATTCTGATAACACGGTGATCCAAAGTTTTTTATTGAAAAACGATTTTGCGTCAATCACAGGGCAGACCATTAAAACCTCAAGTTTCGGAGTTACAGATGAAAGTTATGATTTAATATTTGACATTCTTGAAGGTAAAAAACCAAACTACAGCCTAGAGAGCAATGCTCTAAATAAACCAGGAACAGTAGAAGCCCAATTAGTAGGTGGAAATTTAGCCTTAATTTATGCTCTTTTGGGAACTTCCTATTCTTTTTATTTTAAAGATAAAATACTATTTATCGAGGAAATTGGGGAAAAATATTATGCGCTGGATCGCATGATGATGAGTCTGGAATTAGCCGGAGTTTTCAAAGAAATAAAAGGTTTAATCATCGGCGGAATGATTAACATGGGAGATGAAAAAGAGAATGAAAACTACGAAGAAAGTTATGACGATTTTTCTTATCAACTTATTTCCGAACGGTTAAAAAATTACAACTTCCCTACTCTTTTTGGATTTCCAAACGGTCACACTTTTGATAATCGACCGCTAATAATTGGTGCGAATATTACAATGGAAATCGGAAATGAAGTTCAAGTTAACTTTGAAAATTAAAGCCAGCAGAAATGGCAGAACACAACGAATTTGGTAGCCTTGCAGAACAACTTGCAGCCTCTTTTTTAGAAGAAAAAGGATATAAAATTCTGGTCAAAAACTATCGCTATCAAAAGGCAGAAATCGATATTATTGCCGAATTCGACAACCAAATTATAATCGTCGAAGTAAAAGCAAGAGGATCCGATATCTTTATGGAACCTCAAGAAGCCGTTACCAAAACAAAAATTAAATCTTTAGTAAAAGCAGCAGATTTTTTTATGCAAGATCGAAATTCAACACAGGAAGTTAGATTCGACATTATAGCCGTTGCACCAGACCAATCCAAAAAATTACAAATCACGCATTTTGAAGATGCTTTTGAAAGTTTTGACGCCAATTAAAATTTAATATAATAATTCAGTAATGAAAACAATACTCATCACCGGAGCCACATCTGGAATCGGAAAAGCCACTGCAGAATTGCTCGCAAAACAAGGCTTCCGATTAATTATCTGTGGACGGAGAACGTCAGTTTTAGAACAATTAAAAACAGAACTTTCTGCCTTTACCGAAACTTTTAGTTTAAATTTCGATCAGCGGTATTTTGGAGAAGTAGAAACTGCTTTTAATTCACTTCCCGAAAACTGGAAGAATATTGATGTTGTGATTAACAACGCTGGAAACGCTCATGGTTTAGATTCGCTAGCAGATGGAAATATCAACGATTGGGATGCCATGATCGACGGAAACGTAAAAGGATTGTTATATGTATCAAAGATGGTTATTCCTAGAATGAAAGAAAGAAAATCTGGACATATCGTTAATATCTCCTCGGTAGCTGCTAGACAAACTTATGCGAATGGCGTAGTTTATTGCGCGTCTAAAAAAGCCGTTGATGTTATTTCTGAAGGAATGCGTCTGGAGTTAACTGAATTCGGAATTAAAATAACCAATATTCAGCCAGGTGCGGTAGCAACTGATTTCTCTAGGGTACGATTCAAAGGTGATGAAGATCGCGCAAATACCGTTTACGCGGGGTACGACGCGTTGAAAGCAGATGATGTTGCCGATGCAATTGCCTATTGTATCAACGCACCGAAGCACGTTACAATCGCAGACCTAACAATTTATCCGAGTGCACAAAGTGAGCCTCGAACGATTTATAAGAGTTAATTCTACGTAACTTTCTTAAAATTGCAGTAATATTATTTTAATAAAATGAAAATTCTCCATATAGAAACTTCCTCTAAAAATTGTTCTGTTGCCATTTCTGATGGACTAGAGATGCTATGTTTATGCGAAGAGGTTTCCGAAAATTATAAGCAATCTGAGAGTTTACACACGTTTGTCAATTGGGCTTTAGAAGGCGCTAAAATAACCTTACAAGATCTCGATGCTGTATCTTTAGGAAAAGGACCAGGCTCGTATACAGGCTTACGAATTGGCGCCTCTTCTGCCAAAGGATTTTGTTACGGGTTAAATATTCCTTTGATTGCAATCAACTCTTTAGAAACGATGATCGATCCTTACCTGAATAAAGAATATGATCTTATCATTCCCCTAATAGATGCTCGACGCATGGAAGTTTACGCAGCCGTCTTTGATGGAACTTCAGGAGAAATGTTGACAGAGACCGAAGCTAAGATTTTAGAGGAACATTCTTTTCAGGAGTACAAGGATAGAAAGATTTTGTTTGTAGGCGATGGTGCTACTAAAGCACAAGAAATTATGCGTCTTCCCGACACTGAGTTCATTGGAGACGTTTATCCTTCCGCGAAGTATTTGATCAGCAAAGCAATTGAAAAATTTAAGAAAAAAGACTTCGAAGATGTGGCTTATTTTGAACCATTTTACTTGAAAGATTTTCAAGGAGTTAAAAAGAAAAAAAGCGAAGATTAGTCTTCGCTTTTTATTTAATCCATTTTTACAGGTTCAACCCTTAGTGGTTGGGTAGTTTTCGGTGCAGTTGGTTGCGGATTTTCTGGGCTAGAACCAGGTGGTCTTGGTGGGCTCTCATTATCGTCGGGCATATCATCATCACTATCCATAGGAACAGGAACATTTGTTGGAGCAGTCTTCGGTTGAATTACTTTCCCTTGCGTATCTACATTTTCTACTACGAGATCACTTTCTAAATAGGACAACATTTCCTTTGCTTTCTCTCCTTCTGCAGTTTTAGCATAATTCAGTGAAATCTGCTCTAATTGCAAGATCATAATTTCTTTGCCTAACGTTTTTCCTGTATTAAATGCCCTTAGCAAAAAGAATTTTGGAACCAACGCATCTTTCGGATATTGATCTAATGCAGATTCAATAAGCGTTTTACTTTCGTCATATTTCTCTTCTTCATATAAATCAAATGCTTCCGCATACAATCTTTCAACCTCTTCAGAAGACTTTGAAAAGGAAGTGTCCTTCGGATTTCGCACAAATTCCGCATATGACGTATAAGGATAATCACTTAAAATGATCTTTTTCGCACGTTCAGCCGAACTAGGATCTTTTTCATAATTCATTGCAAAAATTTGATATAAGGCCTGTAATTTAATTTCCTCTTCGGGCTGATTATCTACTAAATCATATAACGTTTTTGTAGCCAGCGGCGTATCAGAAAAATAGGAATCGTACATTCTTCCCAAACCTAAAGAAGCACTATCTCTTGCTTTTTTAAGCGCTAGAATATCTTCGGAATTCGTTGGGATCTGTTCGATATAGAAGTTGGGTTCTAACCGTCGTGGATTAGGCGCATTCGCCATTCCCATCGCTTCATATTTTAAATCTTCTAATGAAGCACTCCTGGCGGAGGTACGCCAGTTATCGCTTAATGATCGGTTTCCCCAAATTTGTTTGAAAGAAGATTCGCCTTTAGCAACAGTTCCGAGATTGGCAAAATAAAACCCTCCTTTACTAGGGCTAAAGTCTTGAAAACCACCAACATTTCCGGCGAAAGTTGAATTAGTAGAAAAGTCTCCGGTGTCAAAACCTTTACTTCGATTATCTCTTTTACGCTGCACTTCTTCTCTTGCTTCTTTCTCTTTTATATCATCGATGTATTTGGTAAAGTACGCTACTCTATCGCTTTCAGGCATTTGAGTCAAAGCCAAAATACTGTCATTTCTTTTGACCAGATAATAATTGGCAGAAACATTTTTGATATTTGAAGATTGCTCTGCTAATATTATTTTCGCTGGTTCATAATTCATAACAGCCAAAGATGAATCGTAAAATGCTCCTGCAGAAAGGTAATCGCTGTCTTCAAAGTAGGCTCTCCCGATTTCATAATAACTTAATCCACGTACCTGCGGATCAGATACTTTCTCCTTTAAAGAACGAGCAAAAAATGCTTTCGCTTCTTCTTTTTTCGCTGCTTTATTAGCCATTAAACCTAAAGCATAATAGAACTCATTTTTCCTGGAGGCGTAAGTTCCTTTCTTGCTTATTTTTTCTAAATAATTTTTGGCTCCTTCGTAATCATCCTCTTTTCCATTAAATGTTTTTGCGATTTCGATTTGGGATTTAACTTCAAATTCAAAATCGTTCGCATTTTTATAGGCAGTTACAAAACTTTCTCGCGCTTCTTCTTTTCGATCAAGTTCTGACAGAATTTGTCCGCGTAAGAAGGCGATTCTGCTTCTTAATTTTCTATTTTTATTAATGACATAAGCATCGTCAAGCTCATTGACGGCATCTTGTTTTTTCCCGGCAACTAATAACATTTCAGCATAGTAAATCTCTAAAAGTTGGCGATCATTTTTTTTAATTTTACTTTTTTTCAAGTCAGAAAATATTTCTCCTGCACGATAATAATCCTCCATTTTAGAATACGCTAAACCTTGATATATTCGTGCTAAAGGAAGTCTCTTATCTTTCTTCATGGTAGAAAACACGACGTTCAATCCTTCTAAGGCTTCCAAAGGTTTATCCTGATACAACCGTGCTTGTGCCAATAAAATATAGGCATCAAACATTTTCTTATTATTCTCTTCACCGCTTTTCAGCACTGAGTATTCTGCGATGGCTTTAATGGCTTTCGCTTCAGATATTTCTAAGACCGAGGCGCCTCTTCTGCCGGATGAATTTTGACCGAAATTTCCGCCGGATCCTGGAGGAGCATTTGGCGGACCCGAATTTCTATTTCCAGGTGGTTTACCTGGCCCAACGGGATCATTGCCAAACATTCCACCAGCATCTGACTCAAAAGAAGTTCCCAAAGGTTGTTCCTCATAAGTAAGAAGTTGAATGTAAGGTGCGTTAAAATTATCTCGGTAGGCTTTGTCTCTGTTTCGCAATTCGGTTTCTAAAGCATCTTTACTGTTAAAAAGTGTGTTGTAGTACGAGAAAAATCCCTTCATAAAAGTGGAATCATTCGTCTTTTTGCGGGAAGAACAGGAATTTAAAACCGTGATGGCTAAAAGGAAAAATATCGTTTTTTTCATTATTTGATAATAACTTTCAAATCAGTGTTTTATTGTAGAAAAATAAGTTAATCTGGTAAAAATAATGATTTTTTGTTTTAAGAACTAGAAACCTCTAAATCATTTAAAAGAGCATAAATTAAATGAGTTGGCAAACCCATGATCGTATAGAAACTACCTTGAATATTTTTGGTTTTTGCCATGCCCAGCCATTCTTGGATTCCGTAACTGCCGGCTTTATCAAACGGTTTGTAGTTTTCGATATAGAAGTCAATTTCTGCAGGACTGATTTCATTAAACTCTACATTGGCAACGTCAGTTTTAGTAATGGTTTTTGCTAAAGTTTTCAACGTAACTCCAGTATAAACCTGATGCGTTTTCCCCGACAGGTTCTGCAACATTTTTTTTGCCTCCTCTACATTTTTTGGTTTTCCTAAAATTTCCTTTTCTAAAGCTACGATCGTGTCAGCTGTAATGAGCACTTCATTTTTAGTTAAAGGTCGAAAAGCCTTTGACTTTAACTCCGATAAATAACCTGCAATATCTTCAACTGCTAAATCTGGTGGATAAATTTCATCACAGTCAACTGAAACAACTTCAAAATCGAATCCTAATTCTTTCAATAGTTCTTGTCTGCGCGGAGAACTGGAGGCTAATAATATTTTCATATAAAATTCAAAAATTACGTGCTTTTTGTGTCATCTTCCAACCACTTTCCTTGAACTTTCATGACTTGTTCAATGACATCTCGCACCGCACCTTTCCCACCTTGAATCGGACAAATATAATCGGAAATTAACTTTACTTCAGCCACAGAATTTTCTGGACACGCAGATATTCCAGATATTCTCATCATTGCGATATCAGGCAGATCATCGCCCATCGTAAGAATTTCTTCGTTTTTCAAATTATATTTAAGCTTAAACTCTTCAAATTTTTCTAATTTATTACCGACTTTCGCGTAATACTCTGTAATGCCCAAATAATTAATTCGATGACGAACGCTCGGATCGTCTCCACCCGTGATAACACATATCGGATAATTGTATTTTCGTGCTTTAACCACCGCATATCCATCGAGGACATTCATCGTGCGACACATGCTTTTATCGGGCATTAAATAGACGCTTCCGTCTGTAAAAACGCCATCAACATCAAATACGAAGGCTTTTATATCTTTTAATTTCGACTTATAACTCATACATTTTCTTTATCGATTCATTCATTGTTTTATAAATTTTCAACTGTTCTTCATTAGTAATGATTTCTTCATGAGCCTTTAGAATATGGTTATCTTTTCTAAAGGCTGGGCCCGTTTGTGCTAATTTCGGATCCAATAATTGAATTTTCTCAGTCGTCTCTTTAATTAAAGGTAAAAAATATTCAAATGGAATATCTTGCGAATCAGAAATTTCTTTGGCTCGGGCGAAAAGATGATTCACAAAATTACAAGCGAAAACAGCGGTTAAATGGATGTATTTTCGTTTTTCGAAAGTTGAAACCATCACCTTTTCTGAAACCTTTGAAGCAAGATCTTTTAAGACCTCCAAATCATTTTCCTTTTCTGCTTCCACAAAAAACGGAATTTCTTTATAATCTAAATCTTTCTGTTTCGAAAACGTCTGTAACGGATAAAAACTGGCTTTTCTATAATCACCAACGAGAATTTCTTTAGGCAACGACCCAGAAGTATGTGCGACCAAACAGTCTTTTTTTGAAATACATCTTGAAACGTCGGAGATCGAACCATCACTTACACAAATAAGATATAAACCTGCGTCGGCTAATTGAGTAGAAGAATAAGGAATGTGTAACTCATCGGAAATAGATTTTAAGTCATCTTCGTTACGCCCGAAAATTTGAGAAATCTCTACATTATTTTCCCGAAATGCCTTTGCTAAATGGTAGGCAACATTACCAGAACCGATGATGACAATCTTCATATAAAGGGATATGAACAAAGATAACTATTTTGGTTTGGACTAAAAGTTGAAGTGTTATTTAACTTTTAAATATATTTACAATCCAAATAACGAAAGCAGCTCAATGAAGATCCAGGAAACCGAAATTATCGAGTTGATGTCAAGCGATAAATCCCGTGAAAAGGGAGTACGCCTGATGATGGATGCTTATCAGAGTAGATTATACTGGCATATTCGAAGATTTGTCGTCAGCCATGATTTAGCACAGGATATTTTGCAGGATACTTTTATCAAGGCTTATCAAAACTTTCATCAGTTCAAACGAGAAAGTCAATTGTACACTTGGCTTTATCGAATCGCAACCAACGAGTCGTTGCAGCAATTGAATAAGATGAAGAAAATGCAGAAGTCAGATGAGGATGCTACAGATTACTTACAAAATTTAGTAGCAGATAATGTTCAGCCAGACGCTGATGAAATTCAGTTATTGCTGACCAACGCAATAAATACTTTGCCAGAGAAACAGAAATTAGTGTTCAATATGAGATACTATGAAGATTTACCTTACGATGATATTTCGCAAATTTTAGATATGTCAGTAGGAACACTAAAAACCAATTACCACTACGCTAAGCAAAAAGTAGAGGATTATATAAAACACAATTACACAGAATAAGAGGATCTCGACATGAAAGATTTTGATTTAGATAATTTAAAAAGAGAAAATGTTTTCACCACACCCGACGGGTTTTTTGAAGACATGCAAAATAAAGTGCTGCAAGAAGTAATTCCCGCGCCTCGTGGGAAAATTATAAAATTGAATTGGGCCTACGCAGCCGCAGCTTCTGTAGCCTTAATATTTGGCGTAACGAAGTTTGTAAATTCAGATCCCAGAGAAGAGCAAGAACTAATAACTCAAACGGATTCTCAGCAAGAAGCACTAAAAAGTTATTCCTTAAATGATGATAAGCCTCAGAAAGAAGAAGCCGTTGCTTTACAAGTTTTAGAAGAGGATTTAACTTCTGTAGCGCAGGTTTATCAAAAACAAAATGCAAAACAAGAAGTAATTGCAAACTCTAAAAACTCACAAACAACAGTAAGAACGGCAGCGCAAAATCCAGAAGTTCAAGTAGATCAAATACTCTCTAGTTTCACTTCTGCAGAAATGGCAGATATAGGGAGAAATACAGAACAAGACATTTATTTGGATTTGTATAATTAAGAAAAGCACAATGAAAAAGATCGCAATAGCAGTAACCCTTATTTTGGCTCTTCAGTTTAGTTTTGCACAGCAGCAAAATTATGACTGGAAAAATATGAAACCAGAGCAAAGAAAAGAGGTTATTCAGAAAATGAAACCCAACGAAAGAATGTCTCTTTTGAATGAGTTTCGTGAGAAAATGATTATTTCAGAACTTGACGTTCCACAGAATAATCAAACGGAATTTAAAAATCTGTATTCAGAATATCAGGACAAGCAAAATCAGATTAAATCTAAGTTTGCACCAAATAATGATTATGCAAATATTAGTGAAGAAGAAGCAATTAAGCAACTTGATCACAGTTTCGATGTCGGTCAGCAACTGTTAGATAACAGAAAAAATTACGCGCAAAAATTCATGAAATTAATTTCTCCGCAGCAGGTTTTACAAATGTATCAAACCGAAGGGAAAATGCGCAACAAGATATTAGATAAAAGACAAGACGGACCCAGAAATCCGAGTCCGCAGCGTAAGCGACCATAATAGTTTATTTTTTTAATGTTTGAGCGACCTCTATAATTTATTTTGTAGAGGTCGTTCTTTTTTATTTCGGCGATTCCCTCGCCAGCGTCTAACCACCACCTCGGGTCGGGCTCTACGCTCCAACTCCTCGCCTCGTCTTTGCAGCCGAGTCTGCGGGGTTTCCGCTGCGATCCCTATCGCAAATGCCCGCGCTGAATTTTGAGGCATATCCACCAAAAAAGATTAAATTTGCAGATTACGATATTTATAGATGAAAAACATACGGAACTTTTGCATTATTGCACATATTGACCACGGTAAATCTACGCTCGCAGACCGACTTTTGGAATATACCAACACGGTTACGCAAAGAGAACTCCAGTCCCAGACCTTAGACAATATGGACTTGGAAAAAGAACGTGGAATTACCATTAAATCTCACGCCATCCAGATGGATTATGAGTTGAATGGTGAGCAATACATTCTTAACTTAATTGATACACCAGGACACGTAGATTTTTCTTATGAAGTATCTCGGTCGATCGCCGCCTGCGAGGGTGCGCTTCTCATCGTTGATGCTGCACAAAGTATTCAGGCTCAAACGATAAGCAATTTATATTTAGCCCTGGAAAATGATCTAACGATCATCCCAATTTTAAATAAAATCGATTTACCCTCAGCCAGTCCAGAAGAAGTGACTGATGAAATCATGGGTTTAATTGGTTGCAAATACGAAGATGTTTTACGCGTTTCTGGTAAAACTGGAGAAGGCGTTCGTGAATTGTTAGAACATATTGTAAACCGTATTCCGCCACCAGTTGGGGATGAAGATGGACCGCTGCAGGCTCTGATCTTCGATTCTGTTTATAATCCTTTCCGTGGAATTGAAGCTTATTTTAAAGTAGTCAATGGAAGTATTAAAAAAGGTCAGCGAATTAAATTCATGGCGACCAACAAAATGTATGAAGCCGATGAGGTTGGAACATTAAAATTAAAACAAGTCCCGAAAGCAGTTATTAAAACTGGCGATGTAGGATATATTATTTCAGGAATAAAAGATGCGCGAGAAGTAAAAGTAGGCGATACAATCACCACTTTTGAAAAAGGTGCAGAAAAAGCTATTGAGGGTTTTGAAGAAGTAAAACCAATGGTTTTTGCTGGAATTTATCCAATTGAATCTGAGGATTTTGAAGAACTTCGTTTCTCTTTAGAAAAATTGCAACTGAATGATGCTTCTTTGGTTTTCGAACCAGAAAGTTCCGCCGCTCTTGGCTTTGGTTTCCGTTGTGGATTTTTGGGAATGCTGCACATGGAAATTGTTCAGGAACGATTGGATCGCGAATTCAACATGGATGTTATTACCACCGTTCCTAACGTTTCTTACCACGGTTACAATAAAAAAGATCCAGATGCCATGATCTTAATTAATAATCCGTCGGAAATGATGGATCCTATTTCTTTGGATCGGGTAGAAGAGCCTTTTATAAAAGCGTCTATTATTACAAAATCTGATTTTGTAGGTTCTGTAATGACTTTGTGTATTGAAAAACGCGGCGAGATCGTTAATCAAAGTTACTTAACGGCAGATCGAGTTGAACTCGTTTTCAACATGCCGTTGGCCGAAGTTGTTTTTGATTTTTACGATCGTTTAAAATCGATTTCCAAAGGTTACGCGTCGTTTGATTATCATCCGATCGGATTCCGCGCTTCTAAATTAGTGAAGATGGATATTCTGATTAATGGTGATATGGTCGATGCACTTTCTTCCTTAATTCACGAAAGTAATGCCTTTTACATTGGAAAAAGAATGTGTGAGAAATTACGCGAACTGATTCCAAGACAACAATTTGATATTGCAGTTCAGGCAGCCTTAGGAGCAAAAGTAATTGCCAGAGAAAGCATCAAAGCTTTACGAAAAGACGTTACCGCAAAATGTTACGGTGGAGATATTTCTCGTAAAAGAAAACTATTAGAGAAACAAAAAGAAGGAAAGAAGAAAATGAAGCAAATCGGTAGAGTAGAGGTTCCACAATCCGCATTTATGGCGGTGTTGAAACTGAACGATTAGTATTTGTCACCCATTATAAAAACAAAAGGAGTAAAATAGTTTACTCCTTTTTTTTATTTTTGATTAATGGTTATTCAAATTGCATTGTTATAGGCATTTTATATACTGATTTTACCGGTTTGCTGTCTTCAGTAGCAGGGCTCCAAACTTTGTCTGCATTAGCAATTTTAAATGCTTTAATTGCTTCTGCGTTGAATACTTCATTGTCGCCTTCAGCAGTAATTTTAGAAACAGATCCAGTCTCATCAATACTTACATAAACTATGGTTTTAAGTTTTCCTATGTCTCCATTCAACATAGCCGTATCAAATTCAGTGGAAACTGATGAACGAAGCGCATTCGGACCGCCTGGAAATTCAGCGGGAGTTTGGTCAAATTTACCTGGCGTCGGCGGGGTTGGTGGAGTTGCTGGAACCGGTGTATTTGGTGCTTGTTTTTTCTTAATAGTGTCATTCTTTAAATGATACTCTTCAACAAATTCCGAAATTTTAACTTCTGGTGTCGCGTTCATTTCAACTTTAGAAATTGATAAAACTTTGCTTTCAACTAAAGCACTAGTTGGCTCTGAAGCCGTTTTGATTTCAATTTTTGCTTCAACTTTATTCGTAAACAGCACAAATAAAATAGCGAGTACAGGAAGTACAGCAAATCTCTTAGTAGTATTAAATCTAGAATTTTTAGTGGTCATCATAATAAATCTTTTTTTGGTATTATTAAAATTAAATTGGTGTGTTAACTTGTAATTGAGTGAAGTTTTAATTTCATTTAAAATTAAGTTTTGATAACTTAGAATTTCGAAATCGTGCCGCAGAACAGCGTCATCTGCCATAAATTCATGATTGGCAATCATTGCCTTCTTATAGAGAAACAAAACAGGATTAAACCAAGAAAATATTTTTAATAACTCCAGAAACAAAATATCGAAACTGTGTTTCTCTTCAATATGACATTTTTCGTGTAAGAAAATTTGCTCCTGCACTTCATTATTAATTAAATAATTTCTACTTATGTATATTGTATTTATAAAACTAAAAGGCTCCGAGGCATGGTTTAAAATCAATATTTTTTGACCTTTATAAAGCAAACTTTCTCCTTTTAGGAATTTAATTTTAATAAATGAATAGCTGAATTTTAATAAGAAGAAACCAGAAATAATTACGTAGAGGATTAATGCAATTTGTTCATTATCAATAACTTGATTGGTCGCATAATTAATTTGTTGAAATTCCTGAACTGATTCTTCGAAAATTAGGTTTGCTGGTGATTTCTGCGGAACTGGAATATTAAATTTCACAAAAGGTATTGTGTAAGAAAATACAAGAGCACTTAGTAGAAAAATCCTGTTGAATTTAAAGGTCCTCTCTTTTCGCAATAGGAAGTAATAAAAACCAATTAAAAAAGTGGAACACAGAATAATTTTTAAAATAATCTCAATCATGACTTATTCTTTTATTTGGGTATCAATAAGATCTCGAAGTTCTTTTAATTCTATTTGACTTAATTTTGAATTTGCGGTGAAAAAAGAGGCAAATTGAGAAATTGAACTATTAAAAAACCGATCAATCATCGAATTCATTTCTTGGTTAAAGTAAACTTCCTTTTCTATTTTAGGAAAATATTCCCTGGAGTTTCCAAAATTTTTATATCCTACCAAGTTTTTATTTTGCATTCTTTTAATAACCGTAGCAACTGTTGAAGAAGCAGGTTTTGGCTCTGGGAAAACTTCTAAAATGTCTTTCATAAAAGCAGTTTTTTGCTCCCACAAAATTTCCATTATTTCTTTTTCAGATTCCGTTAATTTCTTTTTCATTTCTACAAGCACTAATATTGTTCTACAAATGTAGAACTTAATTTTTATTATGCAAGTAACTTGTGATTATTTTTTTATAATTACATTTTAATAACTGATAACATGTTAGTTTTAACTAAATATCTTGCTAGAGATTGGGAATTGATATTTTACAATAATATTTTTCTGTTTATTTCTTAAAATAATTTCTTTTTAGATCTAATCTTCACAAGAAATTAGAATCCCTAAAAATTACAGAAAACGGCATTATTATTTCATGCCTTCTGCTTAAAAATCAAACCATTATGTCAAAGAATGTATCCGATTTATTAGTTGAAAACCTTTACAACGCAGGGGTCCGACGTGTTTACGCGATTACTGGCGACAGTTTAAATCCAGTTAATGACGCAATTCGCCGCGACGGTCGGTTAGAGTGGATCCATGTGCGAAACGAAGAAGCCGGCGCTTATGCAGCTTCCATGGATTCAGAATTGAACGGAATTGGTTGTTGTATGGGGAGTTCTGGTCCCGGACATATACACTTAATCAACGGTTTATATGATGCGAATCGTGCCGGAAATCCGGTTATTGCGATTGCCAGTACGATTGAGACGCATAAGTTAGGACAAGATAATTTTCAAGAAACCAATCCGTTTTATTTGTTCCAAGATTGCAGTAAATATGTTTACATGGCCAACACGCCGAAGCAGTTTTCGCATATAATACAAGCGGCGATTCAGACCGCAATTAGTGAAAAAGGAGTTGCAGTTATCGGATTACCCGGAGATGTTGCTTCTGCAAAAGCAGAGGACATTGTTACTTCTACACAAAACTATTTTACGCCAGCGATTTATCGACCTGCAGACGACCAATTGGATCAACTTGCAGAAATTTTAAACAAACACAAAAAGATAACGCTCTTTTGCGGGTACGGTTGTAAAGAAGCCGTAAAAGAAACTTTGGCGTTCGCAAAATTATTAAAAGCACCTGTTGCTTATTCTTTCCGAGGTAAAATATTTTTCGACACAGACGATAATGATCATGCCGTCGGAATGAACGGACTTCTGGGAAATCCGTCAGGTTACACTGCGTGCGAAAAATCAGAAGTGTTGGTTTTACTAGGAACTGATTTCCCTTATGTGGAATTTCTACCCGAAAAAAATATCATAGTTCAAATTGATAATAAACCTGCACGCATCGGACGAAGAGCAAAAGTGGATTACGGTTATGCTGGAGATATAAAAGATACTTTGCAGGCCTTGATTCCGAAACTGAAAGGAAATGATGATGATTCTTTCTTAAAAGATATGCGCCATGAATACCACAATTCAGAAGAACATTTAGAAGATTTCGCTAAAAAGCAAGGTGATTTCGAAGAAATTCAGCCGGAATATATCGCTGAATTAATTAATGGCTTAGCAGATGACGATGCAATATTTACCGTAGATACTGGAATGACTTCGGTTTGGGCAGCAAGATTTATTAAAGGAAAGAAGAACAGATATTTAACAGGATCCTTTAACCATGGTTCGATGGCGAATGCAATGCCAATGTCCATTGGTGCGGCTGCGTCACACAAAAACAGACAAATTGTTGCGATGTGCGGTGACGGTGGACTTACGATGTTGATGGGAGATTTAGCCACCATTATGCAGTATCAATTTCCGATAAAGATCATCGTGTTTAACAATCGCTCTTTAGGAATGGTAAAACTAGAAATGGAAGTAGAAGGTTATGTGAACTGGCAAACAGAGATGGTTAATCCTCCTTTTGACAAAATTGCAGACCTGATGAATATCAAAGGATTTGAATTGAAAGAACCTAAGAAAGCAGAAACCACTTTGCAAGAATTTTTCAACCATGAAGGCCCGGCGTTGATCAATATTTATACTGATCCGAATGCGTTAGCGATGCCTCCACATATTGAACTTTCTCAAATGAAAGGATTTCTAGTTTCGATGATGAAAAAAGCAGGATTAGGAAAATTTAAAGAAATTAAAGATACGATCGAGTCTAATGCTGGACATATCGAAGAGATTCTGTAAAATTTATGATCAGACTCTAAAAGAACTCAAATTTTTTAAACCAAGTACTAGTTAAA
This sequence comes from Flavobacteriales bacterium, assembly GCA_038242555.1. Taxonomy (GTDB): domain Bacteria; phylum Bacteroidota; class Bacteroidia; order Flavobacteriales; family Weeksellaceae; genus Kaistella. Next base: position 28,870 of record JBBSRZ010000016.1, read on the forward strand.
CAAAAACGCTTTTAGAATCTCTAAAAGCGTTTTTTTATTTCGGACATCCTTTCTTCAAGGCATAATTCGCTCGTTCGATGGCTTTTCTTTCTTTCCAATTCATGTACTTCGTTTTAAATTTCGATTTCATAAAATTGTCAAAGTTTCTTTGCACCGTTAAATTCCAGAGTGAACGTGCTTTTACAACGATCGATTCATCCCATGCGCGTTGCGAAATCGAAAAACTACCGTCTAAATATTTCATGTAATGCCACCATCCAGTTGGCATAAATAAAGTGTCACCGTGCTCCAGAAAACATTCGATTCCTTCTACACCTTCCAAAGCCGGAAATTGCTCAAAATCTGGATCCGCGATATTATAATCTTCTAAAGCGTAAGTCGCAAACGGGATTTTGTATAAACGCTCTTTCCATTTATTATCAAAAAGAAGTATATGTTTTCGACCATTAAAATGCGTGTGGAAAATATGCGCCATATCAATGTCGAAATGGAGGAACGTTTCAGAACCTTCGCCACCGAAAAACATATTGGGATATTTATCAAGAAATCCACCCATTAAATCTTTAGGTGAAATATAATCTTCTAAAAGTTGAGGGGCTACTTTAATTGGATCGAAAAGGAAAATTCGCAGATCGGTTGGTTTTTCTTTGATCAGATCGATATAATCGGTGAATTTCATTTTCGCCGCCGACGAATTGATCGGTGCGGCTGGATCTGCCTTAGATGAATCATACAGCGGAACTTCGACCTCGCCAACGACTTCTTTCATATATTCCATCGTCCACTTCTGGTAAGCCGGCCAATTTTTCGCCATATTTTTAATGACAACTGGCTTTCTGGCAAGCAGATATTTCTCTCTAAATTCTTCTTTAGAGATTGTATCTACGACATCGATCGGTTGCAAGTGAAGTCCCATAAATCGTTTTATTAATGAACAAAAATAATAAAAACATTGATTCACAATTCATTATTCATTAATAAATAACCACAAATTGCTTTTTTATATACTTTAAATAATCCAAGATATTGTTTGAATGTAACATTAACGTGTATTGCAGTACTAATTGGTAAATCTTTTCATGAGAAAAATATCGACTCTTTTTATTTTGTTCTTGTCCCTGTTTGCTTGGGCGCAATCTTCTATCACCGGAAAAGTTATAGATACAGATGGGCAACCTATTCCAAGTGCTAGTGTTACGGTTGAGGAACCAGGTAAAGATGCGATTATCGCCTTTTCAATTACCAATGCAAAAGGAGAATATAAAGTAACATTCACAACGCCAGAGCAGAATGTTGATTTAAAAATTAAAGCCTTTAATCAAAAACCTTTGCAAAAAGCTGTTAAAAATGAAAATCAAACGCAGAATTTCTCTTTACAACCAGATGCTACAGAAATTAAGGAAGTAAAGTTAAAAGCGAAAATGATCACCAAGAAAGGGGATACTATTTCATATGATCCAAAAGCTTTTGCTAATAAAAACGACCGTACTTTAGCAGATGCTTTAAAGAAAATGCCGGGCATTGAAGTTAAAGACGATGGCTCCGTTCTGTATCAGGGAGAACCATTAATTAAATTTTATGTGGAAGGCAAAGATTTAATGGAGGGTGCATACGGCAACATTAATAATGCCTTACCACTGGATGCAGTAGCAAAAGTAGAAATATTGGAAAATCACCAGCCCATAAAAATGCTGGACGGTAAAGTGCCTTCTCAAAATGCAGCATTAAATATTAAACTTAAGAAAGGTATTACAATGACAGGCAGAGGTGAAGCCGGAATTGGAATGGAACCTTTACTCTATAATTTAAAACTAACGCCAATGTTTTTCAGCAAGAAATTACAGTGGGTCGTTAATTACAAAACCAATAACACAGGAGAAAGTGTAGAAAGAGAAGGAAACATGTTGGCTTTCGGAAATCGTTGGGAAGGAAGACGAGGGCAGTCCTCAGGAAATTATTGGCTAAGTGTTGATAGAGCAGCTGTTCCTAATCTTCCGGAAAAGAGATATCTGATGAACAACGTTCATTTCTTTTCGGCGAATGTTTTAACGAATCCGTTCAAAAGTAAAGACTGGGAATTAAAAGCAAGTGCGAGTTATACTAATAATGCAGTCAACAGAGATTCTGAGCGTGAAACCGTTTATGAACAAGATACCGACTTTTTCAAAGCAGGTAAAATCACTACAACGGAATCCAATAATTTATACAGCAATGCCGCAAAAGGTGAAATCATCATCACTAAAAATGCGAAGAAAGGATTCTTCAAAAACACCACGACCTGGAATGGTTACTGGAACGAAGACCGCGGAAACAGCACCACTCGTTATAATATGGCGATCGCTAATCCGTTGCTAAAAGATATTTTAATAGATGAATCGTTAAGTGCACCAACGGGAGTGATCAAAAACTCCTTAAGCACCATTATCCCTTGGAAAGAAAAACTGGTTAATTTTATGAGTTATCTTTCTTACCAAAATGATCGACAAAGTTTGTCTGCGACCAATGAGAATTTCTTCGACTTAGATGAAAATTTCGGGACGCATTACAGCCGCCTGGATCAAGATATCTCATTGCAAACTTTAAATGCAAACCATTCTGCCTCTGTTGGATTTTCTTATAAAAGATGGACCATCACGCCAGAAATCGGTTTGAATTTATCTTTTAATGATATGAATTCGCAACTGTATGGAGACTATAATTTCTTAGGTCGTGATTTCCAAAATAAGATAAAATGGAATGAAATTAATCCATTCTCTCAGGTCGGCATTAATTACAAAGGAAACGCGTTTAATCTTACCGTAAACTTGCCGGTTAATATGTACGGTACCGATTACAAAGATTTAGTAAGATCGAAAGACACTGAAATCAACAAAACGGTTTTTGAACCTACGTTTTACGGTAGTTATGATTTTGCTTCTTTCTGGAAAGTTTCAGCCTACGGAGGATTAAATTACAGTTACGGAAATTTCGGTTCTGTCTATGACGGACAAATTTTAAGAAGTCCGAAATCTTTGAACTTTAGAGATGGGAATCTTTTACCGGAAAACAGAAATATTAATTCTACAGCACGGTTAGAATATCGTAATCCCTTAAATAATTTATTCTTTAACGTTCGTTATAGTTATAACGATGCGAAAAGAAATATTATTACGAAGTCTCGACCGTTTGCGTCTGGAGCATCTGCGGTAACTTTAGAATACATCGATAATAATTCTTTTTCTCAAAGTGAAAGTGCCGAAATTGGGAAGTATTTTCCAAAATTCAAAACCAACGCTTCGGTGAATTTTTCAAATAGAGATTCTAATTCTTTCAGTATTTTGGTAGATCAGAACAATGTTGATAATTATATTGAAAGCAAAAATAACAGTCAGAATTTAGCGTTAAAATTTAATAATACGTATTTTTCTTGGATGAGTTTAGATTATAATATTTCACTGAATTGGAATAAAAACAGCGATGATTACAGAAATAATGTAAACAAATATTCGGGCTGGAATCACAATATGAACTTATTCTTTTATCCGATAGATAATCATACGATTGGTTTAGTTTGGGACGATGTCACGACGTCGCAAGGAGCGATTAATCTTCGCAATTCTTTCTACGATCTTTCGTACCAATATACCTGGGCGAAAAAGAAAATAGATTTTGAATTGAAGTGGCTAAATATCGGCAACAAGAAATTGTACGAAACCGTCAGTTATAACACGACCTATTTTTCAACGACGAGAAATAGTATTGAGATCAGACCAAGTCAAGTGATGTTTACTGTAAAATTCAATTTTAAATAAATCAGCATTAATTTAATTACTCTTTTAAAATTACGATAATGAAAAAACTTACGCTTCTCTTTTTATTTTTTGGCTTAGTGGTTTCTGCACAAAATAATAGGGTGACTTATGAATACACCTTCCGTTCAGATTCGACGAAAATGGATAGTTTAAAAACAGAATGGATGTATTTAGACATCAACAAAAATGGATCTAAATATTACAGTAAGAAAGCATTCGAAAGCGATTCTATTATGAATGAAAGCCTTAAAAAGCAGATGGCTGCAGGAATGAGAAACATTTCAGTATCAAAATTTAATGCTGGTGATATTAGTTTTGAAGTAGAAAAAACCTATCCAGAATACAAAACATTTCTAGTATCCGACCTCTCAGGTGAAACTTTTAAAATATTGGAAGACCGAAAACTTAACTGGAAAATTTTATCAGATAAAAAACAGTTAGGTGAATTTAACGTGCAAAAAGCAACGACTGATTTTGCAGGTAGAAATTGGGAAGCGTGGTTCACTACAGATGTTCCTATTCAAGATGGTCCTTACAAATTTTCAGGCCTTCCTGGTCTAATCGTAGAGATCGTTGATCAAACAGGAAGCCATAAAATGGAGTTAAAAGGAATTAAAACACTAACTGAAGTTCAACAAGACGGCCTTAATACAGACGGAAAAGACATTCCGTTTGCCAAGAAAAAACCAATTGAAATTAATCGCAAGCAGTATGTGAAACAACTTATCCAATATGAAAATGATCCTGTCCAGGGAATGAGAGAAATGTTGAGTAGGCCTAACACTACAGTTACGATAAATCAGAATGGGAAAAACATGTCGGATCCTAAGCAAATACTGCGCGAACTTGAAAAAAGTGCACGAGAAAAAATGCAAAAGAATAATAATAAAATCGAATTGATTCCATAACAAAGAAAATCCCACTTTTTAAGGTGGGATTTCTCATTTTCGAAAATTAAAGTTTTCATCATCAGCACTTGGTATTTAACTTCCGGGCACCAGAACACTTTACCATTTGTAGTTCACCCCTATAAACATAAAAGGAAATAAGAATTTTAATAACATCTGTAACAATTGTTTCTAAACCTTTACTAATAGTTTAAATTTAAGATATGAAAAAGACATTCACCCTTTTTGCCTTCGCGGTGTTTATTGGCTTGAGTGCTCAGGAAACGGCGAACAGATTTTTTTACGAATTAACTTTTAAGCCTAAAAAAGATTCTGCAAGATTAGATAAAGTAATGACCGTTTTAGATGTTGTTAAAGACAAATCGATTTACCGTGATTATACCGTTATCGCGCAGGATTCTATCATAAAGATACAAGTTGAAGCCATGCAGAAAGCAGGCGTTTTCAAAGATATTTCGAAGAGCGTTACGATGCCGAAATTCTCCGAGAAAATATATAAGTTTTATCCAGGTATGAAAGTACAATTTACAGATCGCGTGGCGAATGGATTTACACCGATGAATATTGGATATAACGAAGAAGTGAAATTCAATTGGAAAATCGAAGATCAGAAAGAAATAATCAATACGTATAACACTCAAAAAGCAACGACTGAATACGGTGGTAGAAAATGGACGGCTTGGTTTACAACCGATATTCCATTGCAAGACGGACCGTATAAATTCCACGGTTTACCAGGTTTGATCGTTAAAGTATCAGACGATGGCAATAACTATTCATGGGAACTGAAAGGAAATAAAAAAGTAGAAGATTTCAAAGAAATAACCTATTTAGAAACCATTTCTCCAGGTGGAGATGGTGGAAAGGTAGTTGAGGTTACCCGTGAAAAATTCGCGAAAACTTTTGGAGATTTTAAGAAAGATCCGATGGCAACAGCTAGACCGTATTTAACAACTGAAGTAATGTCGCAAAAAATTCCTGGTAGTGATCTAACGGTTGGTCAAATGGTGAAACAGCAAGAAAAAATGATGAATGACTTTTTTAATGCGAATAACAACCCGATCGAAATTCCAGTTGCTAAAACCAAAAAATAACATATATTACACTTAGTTATATTTTAAAGCCTCAAAACATAATTTGTTTTGAGGTTTATTTTTGTAAGTCTGAATTTTAGAGCGATTCCTTATTTAGATTAAATTTAAATAACGTACATTTGCGATTCAAAATTATAGACTTGAAAGGAGATAGATCAAATAAATTATGTTGTTTTCCCAGAAATAAATCGGGGAAAATCTTAGGCTATGAGAACGAAGATCTTATAATGCCTAATAAGATTATTGAAATGGGTTTGCTCCCAGAAACTGTTTTCAAAATATTATACCAGGCACCTTTCAAAGGACCTATGTATATTGAATTTGGTGATGAGAAAAGCAGAATTGCCCTTCGCGAAGAAGAAGCGCGGTTTATCATCGTCGAAAATTTCCCTGCTTCGGAAGGAAAAAATATCTAAAAGACCGAGCGAAGAATGAACACTTCAAACAAGAAACAAATCTTACTGGTAGGAAATCCCAATGTAGGAAAATCTACCGTCTTCAATTTACTTTGTAACAAAAAACAAAAGACCGGAAATTATGCTGGAGTTACTGTTGCGAGTCATTCAAGCGACTATGACTATAAGGGTGAACATGTAGAAGTGATCGATTTACCCGGTTCTTATAGTATTTATCCAAGTTCTGAAGATGAAGCTATTTTGTCGAAATTTTTAGTCGATGAACAAAATAATTATTCGGGTGTTGTTTATATTTTAGAAGCATTAAGCATCAAAAGAGGCTTGCTTCTATTTCAACAAATTCAGGATTTAGGAATTCCTATTTTATTAGTTGTCAATCAAATTGATCAAGCAGAACGACGAGGAATTAATATCGATATTGACCAACTTTCCAAAGAATTAAACGTTACCGTTTTACAGGCAAACGCCAAACAAAATCAAGGAATCGAGGAATTACGAGCCGAAATTCACGAAGGAAATTTCAAACGCTCCGATACCGTTTCTTTCGATATTCCCACTGAACACAAAGGTTTAGTTTTCAAAATTTTATCGGAGATCAAAGAAGAAAATCAATATAAAGTTTGGACTTTACTTTCTTCGGATACTTATCTTGGTAAATTAGAAAGTGTCCACGAGCAATTAAATAACGATGAAGTTAAATGTCTGGTTCCGAAAAGGTTACAGACTCAAGAAACCATCAGACGTTATCAAGAAATTGACAAAATCATTTCAAGAGTTTTGTCTAAAAAACCGCAGTTCAAAGAATTACTGACCGAGAAATTAGACAAAATTTTAGTGCACCCAATTTGGGGATACTTAAT
>JBBSRZ010000017.1:0-34850 GCA_038242555.1 Flavobacteriales bacterium
TACTGCGCACGGAACTGCATATTATTTCTCATGGTAACATCTGCTCCGATAAGTGGGGCAAACGCTTCGACATATCCAACCTGGGAATACGTGTACGGATTATAAAAATCACCAAAGGCATCGCGATCTGAAATCGGATTGTTCTGAACATTATAATAATCGATACTCGATTGAATTCCCGAAGCTGTGTAGGTGGAAGTATAACCGTGCAAAATATCAAATTTCGAGAACTGACTATTTACTAGCGGAATGTTTTTCAGTCCAGAATAAGTAACTCGCCAATTAGGTAAAGGGAAGCCAGATTTCTTCGGATCATTAACCGGCCCATCCGGAGTTTTTCCTTCAATCGCTGCCTGAAATGCTGGAACCAGCACATAGGCATTTGCCAAGGAATGTCCGTCGGTAAATCCATTTCCATCGATTGGTCCGCCCATTTGTTGGGAAATTATTCTTGCATTAGAAATAATATTGTCATAGATCGTTCGACCGTCAATAAACGAAGTTCCTAAAGTCCACGCGGTTCTAGAATAGGTTACCATATCGTTGCCATAAGAAAACTGGAATCCATTCGCGGGATTAGAATCTGCATCTACATTATAACCACCCTGCGTGAAGTTGCTCGTATAATTTTTCATGAAGTTAACATCAATTCTAAAATCATTAACCGGCATAATCTGCACATTTGCGAGGAAATTTTGATTTTTCATTTGCATATAAGGATCATTCATATAATTGGAATCTGAGATCCATCCATTTTCAATTACCGTCCTTCTGATATCTGCTTGCGAGCCCAACAAAAATCCTGCAGTTGGTCCACCTAAAGTTTGTCCGTAACCGTACCAATTTGGTGCAGAAAGTAAACCTGGCAACACGGTTCCATTATTTTCATTGTAGGAAAAATCGAGTTGTTTGATGGACGTCAATGCATAAGCAATACTTTGCATCGGATCCAATCTATTTTTGAACTTATAACTTTTGAAGCCTTGCTTTTTATTCTTCTTTTGCCAAGCCAAGTTATAGGCGTTATTCAAGGAATCTACTTCTTGTTTACGCTTCTGCATTTTGGTATTAATCTTTTGAAAATAATTAAACTTTCCAAAGAATTTCGGCACATCTACGGTCGAAGTTGCGATAATATTATTGGTGTTTTGACCGATACTTCCTAAACTTTCTGCACGATTCGTATCTGGATTTATGAAACTGGTCAAAACCGTACTTCGAGCATTCCAGTTATACGTAAAGCCATAACCAACTTCTGCATTGATGAAATCTAAATACGGCAAATATTCAAACGGCAATCTGTAATTTAACTGAACTCGATGATTATATAAAACCGGTCGGCCTGCGCGGAAAGGATTTTCAAAAATCGATTTTGAGTTCATATCATAAATACTCAAATTATCATTTAAGGTTCGCATCGCTGAATTAATTTCCAACTTTAATGATTTGGTAAAGTTAAATCCTAAGGCATATTGCCAACCGAAATAGAAGTTTCTGTTTCTAATTACATCAAAGTCCTGACCCGCATTTCCACCCAGGATTGCATCGATATTTCTAAATTCTAACTCATTGTAATTACGGTCAATTTCTGTACGGAAAGATAATCTCGTCGGCACAGGATTAAGGTTGACTTCTTTCAACCAGCGTAAATATTTATAAGATTTCGCCGTGTCGCTCACCATTTTATTAAACGGACGAATAACAAACGGTTTGAAAGAATAGTTGTAATCTAAATAACCTCGTAAGTACTGTCTGTAATTCTTTTTGGTGTAAACGTCACGGAAATAATCATCATTATAAATCGCAGTTACCGAAAGATTTTCAACATCGTAGAACCTTGCTTTCTTAGTCGGATTCATTCTGTCTTTCCGCATATTCACGACGCCCAAACTTCTTTGCTGCGTGTAGGTTCTCGCCACTTTTTTCAACTCTTCTCGATTAGGAGCTTCTGCAAAAGTAACATCATTATCCAACGGATTATATTTTGGATCTTCGATGGTTTGTGTATAAGAATAATTCACCGGGATTTTTAAACCTAACTTTTCTGGTAAGAATTTATCAATATTCACGCTTGTATTAATGTTGAAGGCAGAATTTGTGGCTTGTGAACGTTCAGATGGTTTTTCGGCAATTCCACCAAAACCAATGGTAGAATAAGAAGCGTTTGCATTGACTAACGCAAAATCCCCAAGATTGAAATTTACACTAGCATTCCCAGCGTAACCTCCTTTATTTTCAATTTCAGAAAGACGAATTTCGTTCACCCATAAAACAACTTCTTTGTTGACTAAAGAATTCTTATTTCGAACGCCTAACATAATGGTAGTAACATTTCCAAGGCTCGGACGTCCTTTGATGTAGATTTTTTTATCAGGATCAAGTGAACCGTATTCTACATCTTCTCGACGAAGATCAATTCCTGAAGGAAAGTTTTGATCTCTGCGTAATTTCGCATCAATAAAATTCTGAATTTCTAAATCGACATTATTTTCTGTAGGCCAAATTTCTAAAGGTGATCTTGCCGTTTTCGATGTGTATTTTAAAGACGCTTCATATTCGTAATAGTTATCGGTCGCATCACTTCCAAACCGAATGAAGAATTTCGCATCTTCATCATATCTATTAGAGGTAACATCTTTTAAATCTTCGGCGTGAACAAAAAGTTCTAACTTTTTATAACGACGCATATCCAAAGCCACATTTTTGAAAACTCCACGAGAAGAATTTCTCTCCAAAGGCTGCGCTTTCATATAGAGCGACGCTTCATTTTGTCTTTGTGCACCGGCGTTTCCGCTAAGAACTTGTCGGTCAATTCCAGGAGGAAGAACATATGGAGGCTGGTTCAAACCATTCTCTTCTAAGTTCACACTTCCTACATCTAAGTTCTGATCGGTTACGAAGTTGATTCCTTCGGACTCAGCGATATTTGTTGCAATATTTTTAGTGTATTTTCTCCAGTCACTTCGTACCAAATCTAATGTTCCAAAACGAATCGTTGATGTTTGATCAAATCCGGTTAACAACATTCTGGCGTAACGAACATTATTCAAAATAGATACATCTGCTTCCCCAGCGCCAGTATCAAAATCAGCAACCGGAACTCGGAATAAAAACCATTTGTTCGTTCCAGTTTGTCCGTTCTGAAATTTGGCTTCTACTTCTTTAACATCAACAATGAAGTTCTGGCCCAAAACCATTTTGTTCTTGTCAAGTTCTATGGTGTATTGGTTATAACTTTCATTTTGGTCTAAGTTATAATCGCGGTTAATATCTTCTGCATCGGGAGTTTGCGTGGCTACTTCTAATGTATTGCTTTGAGAATTTCCTTCTGGTCCACGGAAATATTTGTAACGCTCCATTAAAGAAGATGCCTGATCTCCCTGAAATTTATCTGATAAATAAAAGACGAAATCATCTGAAGCCGGATCCGAAACATTGGTCACCGGATTTACAAAATTAGTTCCGAATTTCGCTGCTTCGCCAATCGCATCTAAACCATCATATCCTAAATCTTGCGCGGCACGATCTTCACCTTCTGTGGAGAATGCATACAGCAACGGAAACTGATTCGGCTGCACTCCCCATTTTGTACTCGTGGTATTTGCTGGCGTGCTCGGAGTAGGGAGTCCGTTTTCGTACATTAACTTTCCATCTTTCAAAACATCTTCTGACACATTTCCTAAATGTAAAAGCAATTTTGGATTCGCTCCCAACGGATTTCCGTCAGCATTAGGATCCATCATCCAGAATTCTACGTATTCGATATTTGAATTGGTAAAGTTAGAGACCGAAATCGGTCGCATTAAACCTGCCCATCTTTCTTGCGTAGTTTCGGCATTTTGATTTACGTTATAGGGTCCTCTTTCATTCGGGAAATAACTGATGTCAAAAGTGTTGGTATATAATTGTTCACCCGCCACGAAATCTCTGCTGTTGTATAATTCCTGAGTTTGCACTCGTCGAGAAGCGTGATTAGAAACTGCCGCAGCATTAATTCCGTTTGGTGCTTTACCACCAATTCCGTAAAATCTTGGATCGATATTGTACCAGGTTAATAAACCTCTTCCGTTTCCATGCGCCAAGTCATCATTCAAATTTCCATTTAAAAAGAACGGCTCAGGATTTTTTTCCGGTTTCGAAGCCAAACTCCACATTGCAGGTTCCTTTAAAGAAATCTTCGAAGTACTTTGTTCAAAATCATCAATATAAGATTGATCGCCAATTCCTTTATTTTGTCCAGGAATTAAATATGCACCTTCTGCAAGGAAACTTAAATTCGACGGTGCTTCTGTATTTACAAACGGAATTTTATCCGTTAATCTTGTTAAGAACGGCAATTCATTATTGTATAAAATATTGAAACCAGCCATTGTATTATTGACCGCTTCTTGACCAAAATTTACTTTTTGCGTTAAAGGTGTTTCTGCGTAATTAACAATCGTCGCACCAACAGTTAGATGTTCGTTGAACTTTCTTTCTAAGTTTAAACCAAGAAATCTTTTCCGTTGCGTATTAAATGTTAATTGATTTTCTAGTGAAATATTAATGGCTTGTCCGGATTGCTTCACCGTTTCATTAATAATATTGACCGATCCTAACATATAATCTACGGTGTAATCAACTCCTTCTTGAAGTTGAACACCATTCGCGGTAACTTTCACCGAACCTTGCGGAACATTGATGGCTCCGAGCGAAATCCCAGAACCTTGTGTTCCTCGATAACGACCTTCCATCGTGTATCGAAGTGCTAAATTACTTTGCGACGCAACTTGTTTTTGCTGGTCGTATAATTCATTAAAGACAAATTTCGGATCGCTCGTTCCCAAAACACTTTCCATGTAGGATCCAAAAGGTTTTGCTTTGGTAAAGATTACTTTTCCGTTTTCTGGATCAACTGTTATTCCGGGCACAAAGTCGAAAATCCCGTCGCCAGTTTCTCCACCGCCTTCTTGTAAATCGTTATTCATATTCAATCGATCCCAATTGAATAATTTTAAAAGATTCGGATTAACTTCTGTAGTTGGATTATTGATGGTTGTTGGTAAATAATTTACTTTACCGCCATTTTGTGGATCACGATAATAAACATTTAATAAAAACCCGTCTGGATTTATTTGGTTGGTGTTTAATGGATAAATATTTTTCATCATTAAATCCCACATCGGCGAAGTTGTTCTTACCGTGCTATTTGGCTTCAGAACTTTGGTAATTAAAACCGGACTTTCTTCAGAAAACTCTCCAACTTTATAAACTCTGTTATCACCATTTAAAGTAAAACTGTAGGAAACCGCTAAAAGTTGATTGTCATTTAACCTTTGATTAAGCGACATATATCCTAACTGCGGATTAAAGGTAAATTCGTTTTGATTTAATTTTCTCGCTTTTCGATTGAAAATAAATTGTTCTCCATCTGTATAAGTTTCTGGATTACCATTGACATTTGGAAACGTTTTACCATTAATGGCATTATAAGCCGTATTGACATCGCGGATCGCGGGACCTAAATTGACGATGCTTTGATACAAATTATTTTGTGAATTATCTGGATAGCCAGCGATTCCTTCTCCTAAATCACGAATTCCAACAATTCCTTTTTGATCCTGAAGATTTCCCGAACCCTGATCTAAAACATAAGCTTCAATTCTGGTGATGCTAATTCTGGAATTAATTTGAGGATAATTTAGCAGCGCTTTGTCGTAATTATTTAAGAAATAATGATCTAAATAATAATGTTGATTATCTTCATAATCAATAGCATTTAATTTAAAAGTATTCATTACCCCACCGCCTTGAGCGATGATATTTCTGGCTTCACCTTGCTGTTGAGAAAAGACTAATGTTCCATACGTTTTTCCTAACTGAAATTCGGTTTTTAAACCGAACAAGGATTCTGATCCGCGAATTAAACTCGTAGAAAGAGGCATATTTACATTACCAAATTCGACTCTTTTAATAATTTTATCTTCTCCGCCAGTACTTTTATCCGTAAGACCTTTTGATTGTAAATCTCTCCAAGTTCCTTTTGCCTGCCAGACAAGATTCATTCTATTCTCAAAAGCGAAGCCACTCTGCGTATCATAGTTGGCTCTCAGTTGCAGATTTTCACCCACTTTTCCCAACAAACCCAATTGTATTCTCTGTTGAATATCAATGGCAAAGTTGGTTCTGTTTTGCGGTAAAATTAAAGGATTATCTATTTTCTGATAAAGTCCGCCAATATCGAAAGAGGCGAAACCTTGCGGAATAATTTCAATTTTATTTCCACCGAAAATGGATTCGAAGATTTTGTTGTTGATACTGACAGAAGGAAGCAAACCTTTTTTAATCGCTTCGGACTGATCTTTTCGGTAGCCTAAATCGTTGCCAGATGATTTTTGTTTGTAATATTCGCTCAATTGATTCTTGAGCATATATCGATTATATTCTTCCGACGTCATAGAAACCGGATTGCCGATGACCATGCTGCCGATTTTTGGATAGAGAATATACATGCCGCTCGACACATCGTAAAATGCATCGTACCTCATCGGATTTGGCAATGAGAAATCTTGCCTCACAGAAGCGCTATCAGCGGTTTTCTCTTGCGCAAACATGTTCGCAAAGGAGAAAAATGAAAGAACTACAATTAAAAATCGACGCTGAAAAAAATTGTTCTTCTTCAAATGTTAAATATTTTTTAAGATTTGCTTCACCAGATCTTCCACAGGTAGATCCGGATTTTGTTTCAGAATTCTGTCCGCAATCTTCTCACTCATCTTTTTCGGAATACCTAAAACTTCTAAGGCAGATAACGATTCTTCTTTCACTTTATTATTCACGAAGGTAGAAATATTTTCTTCGGAAATATTGAAGCGCTGCACTTTATCACGCAAATCAACGATAATTCTTTCTGCCGTTTTTACGCCAATCCCTTTTACCTTTTGCAACATCGCACTGTTATTGGACATGATGCCTGCTGAGATCTCGCTTAGCGATAAAGATGACAGCATAATGAGCGCAGAAACCGGCCCTACGCCGTTAACACTAATTAACAAATTAAACATTTCTTTTTCTAAAATAGTGTTAAATCCGAAAAGCAAATTCGCGTCCTCACGCAAGATCTGCTGAATATTTAAAAAGTTTTCTTTTCCTAAAACTAATTTTTCAGAAGTCTGTAAACTAATGCCTACAAAATACCCAACACCCTGCACATCAATGACGACAGAGGTTGGATGCAATTCTTGAACAATACCTTTTAAAGAATAAATCATTTTAAATTTTTTAGTCCGTTTTAATGTTACTTTCCTTGCTCTCTTCTTTGAGCATCAAGAACAGCGATGGTCGCTAAATTTACGATTTCATCTACACTTGCGCGCATTTGTAAAACGTGAACTGGTTTTTTCAGACCCATTAAAATTGGACCAACAACTTGTGCTACTTTCAATCCTCTAATAATTTTATAAGAAAGATTTGCACTTTCCAGATTAGGGAAAACAAATACGTTCGCTGGTGTCGTTCCTAATTTTGAGAACGGATAATCAGAAAGATGTTCACTATCTAAAGCGAAATCTGGTTGAATTTCTCCATCCACAATCATTTTAGGATATTTCTCATGCAGGATAGAAACTGCTTTCGCTACCTTTTTGGAAGTTTCAGAAATTCCAGCAAAATTTTCAAAGGACAACATTGCAATTCTTGGTTCTACGGCAAAGGTTTTCACGGTCATTTCAGACATTCTAGCAATATTTACCAAATCTTCCGCTGAGGGATTTTGACTAACTGAAGTATCGGCAAAGAACAAAGGTTTTTTCTCCGTCATGATCATCATCATGGAGGCGATTTTATCAACTCCCTTTTCCTTTTCAATAATTTTTAAAATAGGTTTGAGCGTTGAGGAATAGTTTTTAGAAAAACCAACGATTAGAGCATCGGTGTCACCATGATGTAACATTAGTGGACCAAAGTAATCGCGTTGACGGACATACCTTTTGGCTTTGTATTCGTTCATTCCTTTTCGCTGGCGAAGTTTCCAAAGTGTTTCCCGATATCTGATTCGGTTTTCTTCCTGATCTTCTGCCATCGGATCTACGATCGGAATATCTAATTCAATCCCAAACTTCTTCATCTGATCTTGAACATATTTTTTCTCACCAAGTAAAATTGGCTGAGCAATTCCTTCTTCGTACAGAATTTGGGCTGCTTTTAAGACGTTGTATTCTTCCGCATTCCCGAGCGTTACTCTTTTTGGATTAGAACGCGCTCTGTTCTGCATCATGCGAATGAGTTTTTCATCACGGCCCATTCTGTCTAACAAAGCAGTTTCGTAATCTTCGAAATTTTCAATCGGCTTACCAGCAATTCCGCTTTCCATGGCCGCTTTCGCGACCGCAATAGAAACTTTAGTAATCAATCGGTTATCGAAAGGTTTTGGGATGAAATATTCTCGTCCAAAACTGAGTCCTTTTAAATTGTAGGCTAAGATCACTGCTTCCGGCACAGGTTCTTTCGCTAAGTCAGCAATTGCGCGAACAGCAGCAAGTTTCATCGCTTCATTAATTCCGCTTGCCTGCACATCTAGCGCGCCACGGAAAATATAAGGAAAACCTAAAACGTTGTTCACCTGGTTAGGATAATCACTTCGTCCGGTGGCCATAATGGTGTCCGTTCTCGTCTCCATCGCCAACTCATATTCAATCTCAGGATTTGGATTTGCTAAACCAAAAACCACAGGATTATCTGCCATGGTCAAAAGCATTTCTGCAGTCATTACATCTGCTTTCGAAAGTCCAACAAATACATCTGCCCCTTTCAGCGCCTCAGCGAGGGTTGTCAATTCTGTCTGAGCGACAAAACCAATTTTTTCTGGCGTAAGATTTTCACGATGATGATTAATTACTCCTTTGGAATCGCACATCAAAACATTTTCTCTCTTCAAACCTAATTGAAGATATAGATTAGTACAAGCGATCGCGGCGGCACCTGCACCGTTCACGACCATTTTAATCTCTTCAATGTTTTTGCCCGCAATTTCTAACGCATTTATTAAAGCGGCAGCAGAAATTATGGCAGTTCCGTGTTGATCGTCGTGCATCAACGGAATATTCAACTCTTCCTTCAGTCTTCTTTCGATATAAAAAGCTTCTGGAGCTTTAATATCTTCTAAGTTTATTCCACCAAAAGTTGGGGCAATTCCTTTAACAATTTCTATAAATTTATCTGGATCTTTTTCATTAATTTCTATATCGAAAACATTGATGTCGGCGAAAATTTTAAATAAAAGACCTTTTCCTTCCATCACTGGTTTCGATGCTTCTGCACCAATATCTCCTAACCCAAGAACAGCAGTTCCATTGGTAATTACAGCAACTAGATTTCCTTTTCCCGTATATTCATAAGCCAGTTTCGGATCTCTTTCAATTTCTAAACATGGAATCGCAACTCCGGGAGAATACGCTAACGATAAATCGCGAACAGAAGAGTGAGGTTTCGACGGAATTACTTCGATTTTTCCTTTCGGTTCAACACTGTGATAGTCTAATGCTGCTTGGTTAAAGTTTTTTTCGTCTCTATTAGTTTTCGTGGACATAGGATAATTTTTTTATAAACACGTAAAGGTACAAAACCTGTTACGACGTATTAACTGATTACTTTTTATATTAAAGTGAAGGTGAAATTAATTGATGTTTAAGATGTACTTCTTGTGATAATCAACTAAACTTTCGATAGGTTTTTGAACTACTTTCCCGATGGTCAAATTAAGTTCTGCCGCAGCAGAGCGGAGAATATCTTCATAAATGTAAGCGATATAGCCGATGAAATTAATTTCGATCTCGCGTGCTTCTGGATAAGGCAAAACTTGGTAATCCAAAAAGTTTTTCATTTCATCAAAAACCATATTTTGAAAATAAGGATGACTTTTTCTTTCAGCAATAAAATGGTTAAATTCCCCCAAATACGCATTTGCTCTAGGGTTATGATACATTTTATTAATTGCTTCTTCGATCGTTAAATTATATTTTTTGATGAATTCTCTTTCTAAATCAGCTGGTAGTTTTTTCATGAAAAATCTGCGCAGTAAATGTTTTCCGAGCGCGCTTCCGCTTCCTTCGTCTCCAATTAGAAAACCAAGAGAAGGCAAATCTATTCTGATGTTTTGTCCATCGAAGAAACAAGAATTAGAGCCAGTTCCTAAAATGCAAACCATCGCCGGTTTACCATTGTAGGCAGCATATGCGGCAGCAGTCATATCTTCTTTAATACGAACTTCTGCCTGTGGGAAAATCTTTTCGAATTCGTTTTCTACTTTTTTTGCATTTGCCGCAGTACCGCAACCAGATCCGTAGAAGAAGATTTTTTCTATATGATTTTTCAAGAAGAATAATTCTTGATTTTTATCAATTTCTTGACCGATGAAATCAACATTAATGATATTGGGATTAAAGCCCAAAGTGGTTGTTTTCAAATGTGGTTTCCCTTCGTTATCGAGGATCACCCAATCACATTTGGTAGAACCGCCGTCTATTATGGCAATCATATAAAAATCGTTTAAGCTGCTAAAATATTAATTTAATTTCAATCCGTTTAATTAAATAAAACGTGACTGATTTTAAGGAAGTTATCTTTAACTAAAAAACGGACAAAAGTCCGTTTCTTAATTGTATTGAATTATTAGAATGTCAACTATTCTACTGCCAGCACTTCTAGAATTTCTGGAGCAAATTGTTTAACCGTAGTTTCTACTCCGAGTTTCATCGTAGAAAAACTCATAGGACAACCGTTACAGTTTCCGTGAAGTTTTACTAAAACAGTCTGATCTCGAACGTCGACCAATTCGATATCTCCGCCGTCTTTTTTCAAAAACGGACGAATACTTTCGAGCGCATTCATCACTCGGGTTACTGTTTCTTCGTGTTTCATTTCTTTATTCATCGTCTTTATGCCTTCTTAAAAAGTGATCATACACTTCTTAAAATGATAACATTAATTGTCAAATTATTTTTTTGGAGAACAACCCGCCATTGTGGTAATTTTCACTGCTTCCGTCGGAGGAAGACTTTTATTTCTTTCGACCAAACTCTGAATCATATTCTGAGTCGTCTTGGTGTAAATATCGGAAATTAAAGAACCTTCTTGCAATGCTGCCGGTCTTCCCACATCTCCTGCTTCACGAATACTTTGGATAATAGGAATTTCTCCTAATACTGGTATTCCCAGATCTTCTGCTAAAAACTGTGCTCCTTGATTTCCGAAAATATAATATTTATTTTCTGGTAATTCTTCAGGAGTAAAGTACGACATATTTTCGATCAAACCTAAAACAGGAATGTTGATACTTTCCATTTGGAACATTGCAATTCCCTTTCTAACATCCGCTAAAGCAACATGTTGAGGTGTACTCACAATTACCGCTCCCGTTACTGGAACTTCTTGTATGATTGATAAATGGATATCGCCGGTTCCTGGTGGCAAGTCTATAATTAGAAAATCTAATTCGCCCCACGCTGCATCACGAATCATTTGATTCAAGGCTTTAGAAGCCATAGGGCCACGCCAAACTACAGCCTGGTTCGCTCCAGAAAAATACCCAATGGATAACATTTTTACTCCGTAATTCTCTACAGGTTGCATTAGGCTTTTACCGTCAACTTCTACAGAAATTGGTTTAGCGCCCTCTGTATCAAACATGGTCGGAACTGAAGGCCCATAAATATCGGCATCTAATATACCGACTTTGAATCCCATTTTTGCTAAAGTTACAGCAATGTTCGCCGCCACAGTAGACTTACCAACTCCACCTTTTCCAGAGGCGATTGCGATAATATTTTGAATGCCGGCAATTTGTTTTCCTTTGATTTGATTTTGCTGAACTTCTGAAGGTTCAGGAGAAGCAATTTTTAATTTTAAAACTACCTCTTCACCAAATTCTGAAGCAAACGCCTGTTTCATGGCTGCCTCTAATTTTTTCTTTTCGTGCATCGCAGGCGAGTGCGCGGTCATATCGATATACACATCGTTCCCCATTACTTGGAAATTGTGAACTAAATCATCTACTTCTATTTCTTTCAGAAAAGACTGAACTTTTTCTTTTGTCAACATAATTGATTGTAATAATTGATTGCCAAATTTACGGAATTTTTTGTTATTTAGAATCATTAAAATTTATTGATAAGCGTCATGTATTGTTTGAGACTTCTTGATTACCATTTATATTTTAAACGATTACTTGCAAATTAAAAATGGAATTTTGGCGATTTCCCTGTGGTTTAATATTGTCCGAGACGTTAATCTAGATTCCTATGAAACTTCAGATGGAATGGAAGAAGGTTAGCAATTTTTCTCAACTGAAACGGTTCCAACTTTGTACAGTCACCTGCCGAAATCGGAGCAACCTTTGAATGCTTTATAATAATTAATTCTGATTTTGAAAATGAAAAATCCCGCTAGAAGCAGGATCATTCATTTTATTTATTTGTAGGATAGTTATCATCCCAGTCATTAATTTTTGGTTCGTGCAATAACCCCTCGGATTTTGCAATTACAACTGCTACTGTCGCATCTGAAGTAACATTGACTACCGTTCTCAGCATGTCTAGCGGCCTGTCTACCGCGAAAATAAGTGCTAATCCCGCTTCTGGAATTCCCGCCTGACCAAGTACAATTACTAACATGACCATCCCTGCACTAGGGACTGCGGCTGAACCAATGGAGGCCAAAGTCGCAGTAACAATGATCATCAACTGTTCCGAAATGGTAAGATCTATATTCATCACCTGTGCGATAAATATTGCTGCAATTGCTTGATATATTGCGGTCCCATCCATATTGATCGTTGCACCAAGAGGTAAGACGAAACTTGCAATTTCATCATCTACTCCGACATGTTCTGTAACCCTTTCCATAGTTACAGGTAACGTCGCTGCAGAAGAACTGGTAGAAAACCCTAATAACTGCGCAGGTAATATTTGCTTGTAAAATACGAATGGATTTCTTTTGGTCACAAAATAGAAAATCGAGGAATAGAAAAAGAAAATAAGCATTCCTAAACCTAAAACGACGGTCAGTGCATATGCAACCAAACCTTTTAAAATAGAAGAATCTGGAATCTCTACCATAAGAGCTGCCAATAGAGAAAAAACTCCATAAGGCGCTGCAAGCATGATGAGATCAATAATTTTCAGGATCACGCCATTCATTCCTTTGAAAAATCCAACCACAGGTCTGGAATCTTCTTCTTTTATTAAAATAATTCCAATTCCGATTAATATACTAAAGAAGATAACCTGCAACATACTGCCGTTATCTGTTAATGCTCTGAAGAAATTATCAGGTACAATATCGATCAATGGTTGCAGTGGACCCGAATTTTTTTGCTCGTCGGCCTGCAAAATTTTTGTAGAGACGTCGTCTTTAAAGGTTTCCAGCAATTGTGCACCGGCTTCCTGTGACACGAAATTACCGGGCTGAATAACATTTGCCAAAACTAAACCTATTGAAACGGCTACCACTGTTGTCAATAAATAAAAGAGAATGGTCTTTCCGCCAATTTTCGAAATTTTCGAAATGTCTTTTAAATCTGCAATTCCCGTAATAAGGGAAACAACGATAAGGGGAACGGCTATCAATTTTAAGGCATTGATGAAAATGGTCCCAAATGGTTTGATCCAATTCGCTACAAATTCATTAAAACCAAAATTATTCATCCCGTACCCGAAAACTATTCCGAGTACCATTCCTATTAATATTTTCCAGTGTAGAGCTAACTTCATTTCAATTTTGAGCACTTTATTTAAAAGACCTGCTACAAATATAAATTAAATTTCAGGAGTTCAAAATTTTGGAAATAAAAAAAAATAATTTGAAATGATCAGTAGAGATAGAAACGCGTAGATGGCAAGGACAAGCGATGGTAGTGGAAATCCTTTTTCGCCAAGGGAATTGCGAGGGCAGAAAAGATTGAAACGAAGAGCGCGGTCTGGTCAGAATATTTTTTAAAAGGCCTTAATGATGGTCAAAATATTCTGACCAGATGGCCCAAAAAAAAACCTCTGAATAATCAGAGGTTCAAATTTATATGAATTTAATTTATGCTTGCAAATATCTTGCATACGCGTAACCTTCTTCACCGCCAGAAGTTTTCACTTTCCACCACTCATCAGAAGTTTGCTCCAATAAAGTAACAGTTGAACCTTTTGCCGCTTTTCCAACTACGGCCGCATCTGTAGATGGCTCGGCACGTAAATTTAGATTTGAAGATTCGGTAGCCACTTTTAAAGAAGCGCCAGTTGCTAGATCAGCAACTTTCACATCAACATTGATATCGGAAGCCGAATAGGTTGAATCGATAACACCTAGAGCATTCCAAACTGCATCTTTAGAAGCAGAATTTTTTGCGTGACCTGAAATATAAAGGATTCCATTTTGTTCATTAACCTGAAGATTGCTGACGCCTGCTGATTGGGCCGCAGAAATTACTCCAGCGTATTTATCTTGTAATGCACTCATACTATATTATTTTACAGTGTAATTATAATTAACCTTTCCTACTTGAAGAGCGTCAACAGACATTTTTATTTGTTTCGCTTGTGCTGGAGAAACGTTTCCAGTTAAAGTCAATTCCCCATTGACTACTTCTGCTTTTACTGAAGGAAAATCTTTTAAAGCATCAGTTACTTTCTGAACATTTGCAGGATCTACGGCTGCGGTTGTAACAACAACAGGCGCAACGGTTGACATATCCATAACATCTTTAATCCCTGGGATCGCTTTTAAGGAAGCAATCATTGAGTCTTTTGATTCCTGATCAGCGAAAGTCCCACTAAGGTGCGCTTGACCATCTTTTACTTCTACCGTTGCATTAGGATTAGAAGTAATTACTGTTGTGGCTTGAGTCTGTAATTCTGCGTCACTAACTTTTTTATCACAAGATATTGATCCGATAGAAAGGGCGAGCGCAAGCGTTGCCATGGCGAATGTTTTTTTCATAGTTTAATTTTTATTTATTAATCAATTTCAAATTTAACGAATTATTATGAGGCAGATTTGTTAAAATACCTTAAAGTTTTCTTAAACCCCGAGCAGATACGTCAGTTTTAGGCTGGTTATAATCATTCAAACTTTATAGTGATTCATTAAGATTTTAAATGTTATTAGTATCTATAAAGCGAAAGGTCAAATTAATCCGAGGAGTAAAAATTTTCTTCGTCGGAGGTAATCGATGCAGCCAGAAACTTTGTGTTTGATCTTTCATAATTAACAAACTTCCGTTTTCTAAAATAAGTTCTACCTTTTCATTGTTGACTTTATGTTTAAAGGAAAATTTTCTTTCTGCGCCGAAACTGACAGAAGCAATTGCGCCATTCTTTTTTAAATCTTTTTCGGCATCGCTGTGGTACGCCATGCCTTCGTTGCCGTCATGGTATAAATTAAGCAGACAAGAATTAAATTTTTCACCGGTTTTCTGTTCAATTATTTTTTTCAGGTTTAATAACTCTGCTGTCCAGGGCAAGGCTTTCTTAGTTGTTTTTGAATAAGTATAAGCGAACGAGTCATCGCCGTACCAGGCAACTTTTCTTTTAGTGATGATTTTTTTTCCAAAAATAATGGCTTCATCATTTTTCCAAACGATCGAATCTAAGAGGTTCTTGTAATAAAATGAGGTTTCTTCAACTGAAAATATTTTTCCATAATAGTTAACTGTACCATCATACGGAAGTAGATTAAGATTCGGATCGGGAATGTCTTCAAATAATTGCATTGCTTAAAAGTTATAAGTCCAAATTTCTACAATTTTTCATAGATTCGTTAAAAATTATTTCTATGAAAAAATTCTTCCCAATTTTACTGACTTTCTTTTTTGTTTTTGCACTGGCCCAAACTAAGCCTGACCAAAATTTCGTCAAAGAAAATTATACAAAAAAGGAACTATACATTCCGATGCGTGATGGTGTCAAACTTTTCACGTCGATTTATATTCCTAAAGATATTTCTAAAAAGCAGAAATACCCTTTTATAATGCAGCGAACGTGTTATAGTGTGGCACCATATGGAGAGAATGATTTTAAATCTTCCTTGGGTCCGAATAAATATTTGATGAAAGATGGTTATATTTTCATTTATCAAGATGTTCGCGGCAGATATATGAGTGAAGGAACATTTACCAATATGACGCCGCAAGTTCAGCACAAAACAAAAAATGATGTAGATGAAAGTACTGACACCTACGATACTATCGAGTGGTTATTGAAGAATATTCCTAATAATAATGGAAAGGTTGGACAGTACGGAACATCTTATCCAGGTTTCTATACGGCGGCAGGAGCAATTTCAGAACATCCAGCGCTGGTCGCTTCGTCACCACAAGCACCAATTTCGGATTTCTGGAATGATGACTTTCTACATAACGGTCGATTTATGTTAGGATATTTTCGAACATTTCCTGTTTTTGGAATTCAGAAAACAAAGCCAGAAAATAAAGCGTGGTACACGGATACTATGGTGAAAACGATGTCGGAAGATGGGCTTAAATTTTACCGGGATATAGGAACTTTAAACGATGGTTATGAAAAATATTATAAAGATAATTTCTTTATGACCGAGATAATGAATCATCCGAACTATGATGAATTCTGGCAGAAGAGAAATATTCTTCCGCACCTAAAAAACATCAAACATGCAGTGATGACTGTCGGGGGTTGGTTTGATTCTGAAGATCTTTCAGGACCATTAAACGTTTATAAAACAATCGAAAAGACCAGCCCGAAAGCCAAAAACACGATTGTGATGGGACCTTTCCTTCACGGTGGTTGGGGCAGGGAAATGGGGAAACATTTCCACAACGAAATTTACTTTGGAGACAGTATTGCGACTTATTATCAAACAAAATTAGAAACACCTTTTTTTGCGCATTATTTAAAAGGTAATACTAAAGTTGATGCAGGTTTACCTGAAGCTACGATGTATGACACTGGCAGTAAAGAATGGAGAGAATTTTCTGTTTACCCTCCGAAAAATGTTGAGAAGATGAAATTTTATTTGTCTGATAAAACCTTAGCGAAAAACGCAAGTTCTAATTATTCAGAATATTACAGTGACCCTAATAATCCTGTTACCAGTTCCGATAATTTAAAGGATTTTAATGGGTTCACGCCGCGCAACTATATGAGTGAAGATCAGCGTTTTGCCTTAGGAAGACCAGACGTTTTAACCTTCACCACTGAAGAACTAACCGAAGATATCACGTTCGCGGGCGAATTAATGGCGAAATTAAATATTTCCACGACCGCAACTGACGTCGATTTCGCAGTTAAATTGATTGATATTTATCCAGAAGACTTCGTTCCGAAAGAAAAGAAAGAAGGCGTTATTTATGGCAACTACCATCAAATGGTGCGAAGTGAGATTATGCCGGCACGATTTAGAAATTCCCGAGAAAAAGGACAAGCACTAATTCCTAATCAAAAAACAGAAGTTGATGTTCAACTACAAGATGTTGTTCATACTTTTAAAAAAGGACATAAAATCCAGATTCAGATTTCAAGCAGTTGGTTTCCTTTATTTGCGATAAATCCACAGAAATTTTTAGAGAATCCTAACTTTGCAACTAAGGAAGATTACACGAAAGCATTTATCAAAATATTCGGGGACAGTTCATTAGAATTTTCTGTTTTGAAATAACAATTAAATATCTTTTTCATCCGATAAAAAAAACCAAAACAATTTAATTTGTTTTGGTTTTTTATTTTATCAGAAGGTCTTGGATTTCTTAAATGAAATCTTTACTTCAGTTTAAATGATCTTAAATTTAAATAGAATTCAATAATTCATCAGTCATTTCCATATTATGGTAAACGTTTTGAACATCATCATCTTCTTCAAATCGTTCAAGCATTTTCATATTAATTTTGAAATGCTCTTCTGAAACTTCTTTACTGTTGTTTGGTATTCTTTGTATCTCCGCACTCTTAACTTCGATTCCTAATTCATCTAATTTGTGAGAAAGTGTACCGAAGTCTTCGAAAGCAGTGGTTACAAAAACTTCTTCATCGTCGTGATCAATTTCATCTGCTCCACCATCGATCAGTTCCATTTCAAAATCATCCCAGTCCATCTTGATCAAAGAGCGATCTAAAGAAAAAATTCCTTTCCGGTCAAAAATGAAAGCCAATTCACCATTCTTTCCTAGGTTTCCATCGAATTTATTAAATATGGCTCGAACGTTTGCAACGGTTCGAGTGGGATTATTCGTCGTGCAGTCTACAAAAAATGCAACTCCGCCTTGTCCGTATCCTTCATACGTAATCTCCTCATAGTTTTCTGCCTCGGCGCCACTTGCTTTCTTAATAGCGCGTTCCACATTATCCTTCGGCATATTCGCACCTTTCGCATTTTGAATACATCTTCGTAATGCGGGGTTGGTGTCAGGATCTGGTCCGCCTGCTTTTACGGCAAGAGAAATATCTTTACCGATCTTGGAGAAACTTTTGGCCATTTTATCCCATCTGGCCATCTTAGAAGCTTTTCTATATTCGAACGCACGTCCCATATATGATGTTTATTTTAGATTACAAAAATACAAATTACTTTACAAAAAAACACCCTCGAAAACGAGGGTGCATTTATATTTAGAAAAATAAGTTTAATTATTTTCTTCTTTTCTTAGCTGGAGCTTTTTTGTTCACAACTGGTAAATCTGATTTTTCCATTGCGTCAAAAGCGTCTTTGTCAACAGCAGTAACAACTACTTTTCTGTCAGCCATTCTTTCAGCGTCAGATGCGTTTTCAGCAACCATTGCATTTGCTTCACCTACACCTCTAGATTTCAGTTGGTTTGCAGCAACTCCTCTCGCTTCTAAAGCACTTACAACTGCAGCAGCTCTTTGTCTTGATAATCTCAAGTTATAAGCTTCAGCACCTTTTTTATCTGTTTCACCAGTTAAAAGGAAAGTACCCATGTTAGAAGATTTAATAATTTCTGCAGCTTGATTCAATCTTTCGTTAGACTCAGGTCTAATTGTAGCTTTATCAAAGTTGAAGAAAATTCCTTTCAATGCTCCTGTAGCTTCGTCAGCATAAGCTGTTTGTGGCTTAGGACATCCGTTGTATTCAGCAAGACCGAAAACTGTAGGACAAGCATCATCTTTATCTAAGATTCCGTCTCCATCAGTATCTGGCCAAGGACAACCATTGTTTTCTGCTGGACCAGGAACATCTGGACATAAATCATCTTTGTCAATCACACCATCTCCGTCAGTATCTGGCCATGGACAACCGTTGTTTTCCATTGGACCTGCAACATCTGGACATTGGTCATCGATATCAGGAATTCCATCACCGTCAGTATCTGGACAACCCTGGAATTCTACTAATCCTGGAGTATCTGGACATCTATCATCTTTATCTAGTACTCCGTCGCCATCTCTGTCACGGTTACCAAATCTAAACAATAATGAAGCAGAAGCTTGCCAAAAGTTAGCAGCTGTAGATTTATCTGTTGGAGTAGAAACGTAATCTCCTTGAACACCTAAACCGAAGTTCTTAGTAATCCAGAAATTAGATCCAATTCCTGTAGCTAATGCGAAGTGATCAGCACCAATGTTATCACCTGAATCATTAACAGCATTTGTTTGACCTGAATAATCATGTCTTAGGTAATTAGCACCTGCTCTTAAATAAGGATCAAACCAAGAATCTTCGTTCCATAGTCCGTTAAATTTAAATTGTAGACCTAAACCAGTCATTAGGAAAAACTCTTTTCCCATTCCGAGTCTTGTGTTGTCAATGTTCCCTACGGAAGTTTGCCAGTCAAGAACCAAAAGTCTGCCTAAGTTTCTTGCTACCGTTAGTTTAGAAAGTGGTGGAGTGATTGTAAAATTGTTAATGTTGTACAATTGTCCTCCGTCACCACCGCCGAAAGCCGTAGAGAAGACATCTCCAGCTTTTCCTCCAGCCGCAGCATGATTTACTCCGTGAGCACCAACTCCGATAAGCCACGGGTTGCTGGTAGTCTGAGCGAAAACAGTAGAGGCAATAGTTAGTGCCAATGCTGAAATTCCTAATTTTAGATTTTTCATAGAATTAAATGATTAAATAATTGATAATGCAAAATAAATATAAATTTTCTTTATAAACAAAGATTTGTGGTCTTATTTTAACTTTTCTTTAATATTCTGTCGAGATTTCGCTTATTTTCTCTTTCTTTTATGCTTTCGCGTTTATCGTAGAGCTTTTTACCTCGAGCAAGCGCAATTAAAACTTTGGCTTTTCCTTTATCGTTAATATACAATTTTAAAGGAACAATAGTATTACCAGCGTCTTTTAGTTTCTTTTCGAGCTTTTGCAACTCCCTTTTGTGCAAGAGCAACTTCCGTTCCCTTTTTGTTTTATGATTATAAAATGTTCCTAATTTATATTCATCAATCATCATGTTAATGATATACAATTCACCATCGATAAACTGGCAAAAGGCATCAGTAATACTCGCCTTAGAAGATCGCAACGATTTGATTTCAGTTCCAGTAAGAACCATGCCTGCCTCAACTTCTTCCGAAAGTTCATATTCAAAGCGAGCTCTCTTATTATAGATTGCAATTGATTTTTCAATTTTCATATCCTCGCTATTTATTATATTTTTAATATGTTAAATATTATACAATTTTAACACAACACTTTAAAAATTTGGGAACGTTTATTATATAAGGTATATGCAACTGCAAGAGTACGTATTATATAACTGTGCCCGAAACCCAATTTCTTTTCGTAATTTTGCACCAAATCTACAAAACTATATGTTAACAGTATCTAATTTATCTTTACAATTCGGAAAAAGAGTACTTTTTGACGAGGTAAATATCTTGTTCACGAAAGGAAATTGTTACGGAATTATTGGCGCTAACGGTGCTGGTAAATCAACTTTCCTAAAAATACTAACTAAACAGCAGGATCCTACAGCAGGTTCTATTTCACTGGAACCAGGGAAAAGAATGTCTGTTTTAGAGCAAGATCACTTTGCTTACGATAATTTCACTGTTCTAGAAACAGTCTTAAGAGGAAATAAAATTCTATTTGACATTAAAGAAGAAATGGACGCACTTTATGCGAAAGAAGATTTTTCTGATGCAGATGGAATCAAAGCGGGCGAACTTGGAGTCATCTATGACGAAATGGGCGGGTGGAATTCTGAATCAGATGCCATGACCATGTTATCTAACGTTGGAGTGAAAGACGAGATGCATTATCAAATGATGAGCGAACTGGAAAATCAAAATAAAGTAAAAGTACTTCTTGCACAGGCATTATTTGGTAATCCAGATGTTTTAATTCTGGATGAGCCTACTAACGACTTGGATATCGAAACCATCGCCTGGTTAGAAGATTTTCTATCTACTTATGAAAATACGGTTATTGTTGTTTCTCATGACCGTCACTTTCTGGACACCGTTTGTACGCACATCGGTGATTTAGATTATTCTAAACTGAATTTATATACAGGAAACTATTCTTTTTGGTATCAAGCGTCGCAATTAGCGACAAGACAACGTCAGCAAGCGAATAAAAAAGCAGAGGACAAGAAAAAAGAATTGCAAGATTTTATTGCGCGGTTCTCTTCCAATGTTGCAAAAGCAAAACAAGCAACGGCGCGTAAGAAGATGATTGACAAGTTAAACATCGAAGATATTAAACCGTCATCAAGAAGATATCCTGCCATTATTTTTGATACAGAACGTGAAGCAGGAGATCAGATCTTAGAAATAAAAGATCTGGAGAAAACCAAAGATGGTGAATTACTCTTTTCTAAAATAAATTTAAATTTAAAAAAAGGAGATAAGGTTGCGATCATTTCTAAAAACTCTTTAGCAATTACGCAGTTCTTTGAAATTTTGAGTGGGAATGCTGAAGCAGACAAAGGAACTTTTAATTGGGGAATTACCACGAACCAATCATATATGCCTTTGGATAATGCGAGTTTCTTCCAAGAAAACATCAACTTGGTAGATTGGCTGAGAGAATTTACGAAAAATGATGAGGAACGCCACGAAGAATATATGCGAGGATTTTTAGGGAAAATGCTTTTCTCTGGAGATGAAGCCTTAAAATCTTGTACCGTGCTTTCGGGAGGTGAAAAAATGCGTTGTATGTTCAGTAGAATGATGTTGCAGCGTGCTAACATTCTTTTAATGGATGAGCCAACCAATCACTTAGACCTGGAAAGTATTACAACATTGAATAATTCTTTAGTAAGTTTTAAAGGAAATGTGTTACTTTCTTCCCATGACCACGAAATGCTACAAACAGTCTGTAATCGAATCGTCGAGTTAACTCCGAAAGGAATCATCGATAGAGAGATGACTTACGATGAATATTTAGATGATAAAAAAGTTAAAGAATTACAACAACAAATGTATTCTTAGAACCTAAACCTTCTACAAAAATTAAACCGCTCAATTTTTTGAGCGGTTTTTTTATGCAAGAAAGACTCAGATCAAATCCGAGTCTTTCTTTTTATAAAATAAAATTACTATTAATAGTAGAATTTTTATTTAACGATAAATAGTCCTGCAATCATTTTTGCGTCCTCTCCAGTTATAGGTTCATCAAATGATGCTGATCCTGCTGGCGCACCAAATAAAGTAGAAGTATTATATCCAGCTTGCATTGTATTTTCCTCACCTTTATATACTGCATCAGTTTGAGGTGGCAAACCATTGTCTGCATCTTTAAGTTCGATCCAACCTTTTTTACCACGGATTCTTCTAACTTCCGATGCATGTCTCGCTTCTACAGAGTGTATTTGTAACGCTGCTTGTAAAACACTTTTATCAGAAGCGACATTTCCTGCTTGTCCTTTATACGCTCGAACTCCTGTATCTTCAAACGCTTGGGAAAGTGCTAGAAATGTTTCATAATCATTAAATGGTTGAAACATACCACCAACGGTGAAATCAAACGTAGGTTTGGCACCCGGAGTCGTATTCAATTTTGTTAAGGTCGCTTTAAGAAATTTAACGTGAGCTTCTTCATGCTTACTAATTTGCTTGAAAACAACCATATCTTTGGCTGGGATTAATCCTGCTTTAGTTACACCCATGCGGTAATATTCATCTTCTAGATATTCCAAAACTAAAGCTAGTTGTAGAGCATCAGTTAACGCTGAAGCTGATTTTAAAGGACTTGCAACAGTTGTGGTTTCTGCTTTTGCAGACGTAGCCATGAATGACCCTAATCCTAAAGGAATACTCGCTAGAGCTGCTTTTTTACCGAAATTAGTGATGTTAGAAATGCCTTCTGAACGCGAAGTCATCTTATTGAAAAACTGATCATCTGACAGTTTATCTAATATATTTAATAAGTTCATAATGTTTCTTTTTTAAATTAAAATTTGAGATTTGATACTACCCGATGTTTTGTTCTTTCCAAGTGAAAGGAGTTGTTATAAACTTACCTGCTACTTGCACAATTTCTTTTGGTTCTTTCGCTACATCCAAACCATTGGCATCAACAACATCATCTCCAGAGAAATCTCCAGAACCTGGATTAATTAAATCTCTGATCGCAGAAGCATGTCGCGCTTCTACCGAAACTATTTTTCCTGCTAGTACTAAATAATCTAAATTTTTAATGTACTTCCCTGCTCCATTATAAGCAGCAACTCCTGTATCCTCTAAAGCTTTAGACGTGGCTAAAATCGAGTTTCGACTATTAAAATCGACGCCATCATATTTAAATTCCAATTTTGGCAAAATGTCGCTAGTCGCACCGCTAATTGCAGCTTTAAAGAAATCACGGTGGATCACCTCATGATTATAAATGTCTGTGAGCACTTGTTTTTCGACAGAAGAGATCCCACTATAAAAGTTATTGACTACTTTCGAATAAAAATCTGCTTCTAGTTGTTCCAAGGCATAAGCGAAATTTAAAATTCCGATATCACCTTTTCCTAAGTCAAAAACGTTACCCATTGGATCATAATTATCGTCGTCATCTCGACATCCTGCTAGCGTAAGTCCTGCGACGACCAATCCGACGCCGCCAAGTTTCAAAAAGTTCCTTCTGCTGGTATCCAAGGTCGCTCCCTTATTTGATACATTAATTGTTTTTTGCATAATAATTATTGTTGTTAATTGTGATCTATTTATAACTACGAAGATTAGATTGTCTTAGATTTCATTTATTTGAAATTTCATCTGCATCATCTCTAACTCACTGACAATCACCCGTAAAACTTTTATAACAGTTTTCTTTTTAGCAATATTTAAGGGGGTTTATTAACCCTTTTGTGTTAAATATCCTGTTTTATTATCCATACAATAATCAAACCATTGTTTCTATGACTTTAACATAAATCGCCTCCGCTTCTTTGATAAAGGTAGTTCAGGTGCTCACAAATTTTTCCTATTTTTGTAAGATTATGAGTCAGAAATGGATTTACAAAGCCGAACCGGATGAAGATATTGTTGATGGAATAAGTTCTTCACTTGGTTTTGGAACCTTTGAATCCAAAATTCTTGTACTCCGCGGAATCGATAATTATCAGAAAGCGAGAGAATTCTTCAAACCAAATCTTAACGATATTCACAATCCTTTTTTAATGAAGGATATGCAGATTGCCGTGGATCGAGTCGCAACTGCAATCGAGAATGGCGAGAAAATAATGGTGTATGGCGATTATGATGTAGATGGTACGACCGCGGTAGCTCTGGTGTATTTATACTTAAGTAAAATTGTAGAAAAGAAGTATTTAGATTATTATATTCCAGATCGTAATATCGAAGGATATGGAATTTCTAAAGCGGGAATTGACTTTGCTAAAGAAAATGGATTTTCTTTAATCATTGCTTTAGACTGTGGCATCAAAGCTTTGGATAAAATAGATTATGCAAAAACGCTTAAAGTAGATTTTATAATTTGCGACCATCATTTACCCGGCGAAGAAATTCCCGATGCAGTTGCAGTTTTGGATCCTAAAAGAAAAGATTGCCGTTATCCTTTTAAAGAACTTTCAGGTTGTGGTGTCGGTTTTAAACTTTGTCAAGGTTTAAATACCATTTATAAAATACCAGAAGCAGAATTATTTGAACTTACTGACTTATTAGCAATTTCAATCGCTGCAGATATCGTTTCCATGTCTGGCGAAAACAGAGTTCTTGCCAAGCAAGGTTTAAAAGTTCTTCGGAAATCAAGAAATCTCGGATTACGAATGTTGATTCCTGACGATAAACTCGCCACTTTTGAAATTTCCAATATCGTTTTTGAGATTGCTCCAAAAATTAATGCAGCCGGACGAATTTCGCAAGGAAAAGCAGCCGTTGCCCTAATGGTTTCTGATAATTTAAAACACGCGACGCAGATCGTAAATGACATTATTAGTCTGAATGATTCTCGTCGTGAGATGGATATGAGCAGCACAACCGAAGCACTTCTTCAAGTAGAAACATCTGGCCAGGTTAAGAATTTCACGACAGTCGTTTATGGACCAGGTTGGAATAAAGGCGTGATCGGAATTGTTGCCAGTAGATTAACGGAAAGTTATTATAAACCGACTTTGGTTTTTGCTGATGGCAATAACGGAGAAATCGTTGCTTCAGCACGATCCGTTTCTGATTTTGATGTGCATCATGCTTTGGAAACTTGCTCAGATTATTTTTTAAAGTTCGGTGGTCATCCTGCAGCAGCAGGATTATCCATGGAGAAAGAGAAGTTCGAATTGTTTCGTGAAAAATTTGAAAAAGTGGTCGCTGAACAAATTCAGGCGCATCAAATTGAACCGAGTTTGTTGATTGATTGTGACGTAGAAGTTGATGACCTCAACAAAGATTTTTTCAACTTCCATCGAAAACTCGCCCCATTTGGTCCACAAAATATGAAACCAATTTTAGTATTGAAAAACCAGAAAGTTGCGGGTTATGTGAAGATCATGGGAAAAGAAGGAGGCCACATTAAATTTTTTATTCGCCAGGAATCTACAGGAAAAAACATCGAATGCATTGGTTTTAAACTAGGAAAATTTGCAGAAGAGTTTAGAGAAAAGACGTTCGATTTTGCTTTCACGGCTGAAGAAAATCACTGGAAAGGAAATGTAACGCACTTCCTAAGTATTCGCGATGTAAAGTTTCACTAAATTGTAAATACTTCTTTTCTTAATTAAAGAATTGGATGCGTCTTAAATTCTTTCGTTTCATCAAATAAATATCGATAAGTTGCTAGTTTCCGGGTAACTTTAGTTTCTAAGGCTTCTGCAATTTTAATCATTTTAGGATTAAAGTCACCAATCCATTGCATCTCGTAATCTTCAAAATCGGTATGTTCGCGGAAATGCTTAGTGCCTTCCCAAATTAGATATCCATCAACTCCTCTACGCTGCCATTCCGGAATAACGCCAAAGACCAAACCGATCATTTTCTTATTTTTTCTGAATTTCTTAATGATCAGAAAAACTAACTTTTGCAAAAAACCAAACTTGCCATTAAAAAACTTGATCCATTGATTCAGATCAGGAATATTCATCCAAAAAGCAATCGGTTTTTCATTTTCGTAGGCAAACCAAGAAATATTTTCGTTGATCACAGGCTTCAACGTTTTGAATAATTTTAAGGTCTGCGCTTCCGTCATTTGCTTTCCTTGACCGTGACTTGCCCACGCCTGATTGTAAACGGTCGTAAAATCATGCGCGAACTTTTCTAAAAACTTTACTTGAAGTGGTCTGGCTGAAATGTTTTTATTTCGTAAAACTCGCTCATGCATTCCCACAAAGTTCTTTGCAACAGGATCATGAATTTTTCTACCATAACATAACTGATTGAAATAAATTTGAAAACCATAATTTTCAAAAAGTGATTGGTAGTAAGAAGGATTGTAATTCATCGCGTACAACGGTTCAAAAAACCCTTCAATTAAAAGTCCCCAAAACTGATCACGTTCTCCGAAATTAATCGGACCGTCCATGGCTTCCATTCCTTCTTTTTGCAACCACTCTTTCGCAAAATTGAAAATAAAGTCAGCGGTACTCTGATCATTCACGCAGTCAAAAAAACCAATTCCGCCTGTTGGCTGACCTTGTTTATATTCTTCATTCGTAAAAACAGCAATTTTACCCAAGGTTTTACCGTCCACATTTTTAAAAAGAAACCGTTCGCACTTTCCTGATTTGAAAAACTTATTTTTTTTAGAATCAAATATATTTTCGATATCCTGATCAAGCGGACGAATATAATTTTTATCATCCTTAAAAAGAATACTTGGAAAGTCGAGAAACTCCGAAATCGTTTCTTTGCAAACCACATTTATAACCTTCATTTTTCAAAAATAATAAAGTTTTCTTGTAATAATCAGGGAAATTTTTGATTTTTTCTCTATTTTTATAAAAATTCGAATTCTGTGAAAAAAACCCTTGCCATCTTTGCGCATCCTTATTTTGAATATTCTACTACGAATGTTGAATTGATCAAAGCGTATGAAAGTTCAGGCATGTTGATGTTTAAGGACTTATATGAAGAATATCCAGATTTTCACATTGCAACCTTCAAAGAAAGGAAAAGAATTAGAGAGTATGAACGGCTCGTTTTTCATTTTCCTTTAATTTGGTTTGGTCTACCACCATTACTCCGACTTTGGATTGATGAGGTTTTTGATATGAGTTGGAAAGCAGAAAGCGACCACCCCTTAATGAATAAAGATGCAATCATTATCGTGACGATTGGCGCTACTGAAGAAAACTATCAAAAAAATGGGTTGTATAAAACTACGATCGAAGAATTGATGAAACCGCTTACGCTGTCGTTGGAAGTAAATGGAATTGAAGTAATAGAAATTATCGCCGTTTATAAGGCGGATGATTTAGAAGAAGCAGAATTAAAGCAAACAACCGATAGAATTATCAAAACTTTAGAAATGTCATGAATGAAAGTTCATTAGCACAAACGGCGCTTATTTTTTTGGGTGCAGCAATTATTATGGTTCCACTGGTTCGAAAACTAGGATTGAGTGCTGTTATCGGTTTTATTTTAGGTGGAATTATTATCGGACCTTTTGGTTTAAAGTTAACCGGCACTGATTCTAACGACATCATGCAAGCCACCGAATTTGGGGTGATCATGTTGCTGTTCCTTGTTGGTTTAGAAATCGAACCTCGAAAATTCTGGATCATCCGAAGGAAAATCATCGGAATGGGCTTGGGGCAAATGGCCATCACAGTTTCGATCTTATTTCTTATTTTTTATCTAGCTGATTGGCGGACGGATCAAGCATTAGTTGCAGCCTTGTGTTTCAGCTTATCTTCTACAGCGATTGTTCTGCAAACTTTAAAAGAGAAAAACATCTTTAAAACAGAAGTTGGAGAAGCCTCTTTTTCAATACTTCTTTTCCAAGATATTGCGGTGATTCCTATATTGGCGATGCTCCCGATCATTGCTCAAAAATCGGACACAGATGAGCACCAATTATTGTTGCAATATCTCCCAGAATGGTTACAACCATTTTCTATTATTCTGGGCGTCATTGCTTTAATTATATTGGGACGATATATATTCGTACCTTTTTTAAGATATGTTTCGCGGTCGGGTATGAACGAACTATTGACCGCTTCTTCGCTTTTCCTAGTTATTGGAGTTTCTGAATTAATGAACGCTGTAGGCTTAAGTCCGGCATTAGGAGCCTTTATCGCCGGAGTAATGTTAGCGACAAGTGAATTCCGTCATGAATTAGAAAGTCAGATCGAACCATTTAAAGGTTTGTTGCTCGCTGTCTTTTTCGTGAGTGTCGGATCAACAATCAATTTCTACGTGATTATGGGCGATCCCATGTTTATTTTCACGACGACTATTGTAGTATTAATCGTAAAATTCATCGTGTTAGTTGGAGTTCTTAAATTCTTTAAATTAAAGTTATATCAGAATTTCCTGGTCGCTTTTGGTCTTTCACAAATTGGAGAATTTGCGTTTGTATTAATTAATTATTCTACCAAGTTATATTTACTCGATCCAAAACTTAATGCACAACTGATGGCGATTACCGCCATAACAATGTGTATCACTCCGATCCTTTTACTCATTAACGAAAAATTAATAGAACCTCGAACGCATACTGTTAAAAATGACGGGTCTGATATGGCTGGACCTGTAAAAGAACAAAAAATCATAATAGTTGGTTTTGGTCATTTCGGAAGTACGGTCGGCAGATTATTGCGAGTGAATGGAATTGGCGCAACCGTTTTGGATAATGATGGCGAAAGGGTGAATTTACTTCGATCCAAAGGTTTCAAAGTTTATTACGGCGACGCTTCAAAACCTGGAATACTTCGATCAGCCGGTGCGGAGAATGCAGATTTATTAATTCTATGTTTAGATAGTCCGGAGAAAAATAAATTTATTTTAGAATACGCTCGTGAGAATTTTCCACAACTAGAAATTTTTGTCCGCGCTAAGAATCGTTTAGATGCTTACGACTTCATTAATAGTGGCGTAGATAACATTTATCGAGAAACTCTCGGAACGGCCGTAAACATGGCAGTTGATATTTTAAAAGCCACCGGCATGCGTGCTTACGCCGCCAGAAGAATGGGGCAAAGATTCATGGTTATTGATAAAGCAATGACCCGAAAATTAGCCAAAGAACAATTGAAAGATAAAATATCATTTACCATGACCGATCATTTGGAACGAGAAGCAGAACTGTTAGCGGAAGACAGTCATTCATTTGATGAATCACAATGGAACGAGTACGAGGAATATCAGAATTAAATGAATTCCACTTTCACAATTGACAAATTTGTTAGATTAGAACCTCAATCTCCTTTGACCTGTTTACCGTCATAAAATGTCCGCCATTTTCTATTGTAAAGTCGGCTGGTACATTTTTAAATGGAATTATTCTGTCTTTACTCCCGTGAATATGAATACAATTATTTGGTGACTCTATATTCTTCCAGTTTGCGATTTCATTAATTGCCCAACTTAAGAAATTGGGATCAGTGTCTTTTAAAATTGTCCGAAGAAGTTGTTTTTCTGACTCTGTTTCGATTCCGAAAAACCAATTGGTGACGAAGTTTTGCTTTTTTAAAAGTGCATTTGGAATCAACTTATTAAGTTTTAATTTGCCGGCGAAATGATAAATTCCAGGCAATTCATTTCTGGTTTTTGCCGATGCAATTAAAATCACTTTTTTTGTTTGTATGATTTTTGAAATTTCTACAGCGACGATTCCACCAAAAGACAATCCGATTAAAGTTGGATTGTTACCAGTTATTTTTTCAGAGATTCTTTTTGCATAACTTTTTAACGATTCCCTTTTTAATGGTTGTATCCAGTCAATAAACTCAACATTCAGTTCACCGAAATCAATATTATCAAAAACCCTTTTATCAACGCCTAAACCGCTTAATATGTATATTTTACTCACAAAAGTTCTTTCAGTTTTAACTTTTTAAATTATTGTAGTTTTATTTATTATTCATGCTTTTAACCAACACCAGATAAGACCAAGGCTCTAATTTCAAAGAAGTCTTTTCCTTAATATGAAAGGTTTTTCCGGTAAATAATTCCTGATAAGTTCCTTGATAATATTTCGTGTCGAGATTGACGTCAATGGTTTTATCGGAAAAATTTATGATCGGTAAAACAGAATCATTATTTTTTTCACGGTAAAATGAAATGATTTGATCTTGATGGTCGTTTACTACACGAATCATTTCGCCGCCATATTTCCCGTTCCATAAAGCTTGATTTTTATGTTTTAAATGAAAGAGTTTGGAAAAGATTTCTTCATTTTCATCGTGTTTCCATTCGATGGGATCTTTTTCGAAGAATTTTAAACTTCTATTTAATCCTGCTTCCTGACCGCTGTAACAAAGCATCATTCCGTTCACAACGCCCGTCATTACAATGGCCGTTTTCAATCCAGGGCCAAAATTTAGATAAGGATTTCCTTCCCAAGAATTCTTGTCATGATTATCCGTAAACGTCATTCGATATGC
Source organism: Flavobacteriales bacterium (assembly GCA_038242555.1). GTDB lineage: Bacteria > Bacteroidota > Bacteroidia > Flavobacteriales > Weeksellaceae > Kaistella. The sequence continues at coordinate 30,941 of JBBSRZ010000017.1, forward strand.
ATTTCGTGGAACAGTATTCACGTCGTGCGAAAGATATTCAACCAAAGGAGCCAACTTTTGGTGGTTAACGGCTTGGCGAAGTTCATTCCACAAACTCCACGAATATGTCATGTCAAAAGATTTTTTGTACAAATCCCGACTCTCCCATTCTGCCAACATAAAAACCGGTTTTATCTGATCTAATTCCTGTCGCGCGTTTTCCCAAAAGTCGGTTGGAATAAAGCCTGCAACATCTGCACGATATCCATCAATATTAGTTTCTTTTACCCAAAACTTTAAGGCATCTGTCATATACTTTCTGAAGTCTGGATTATCATAATCAAAATCGATCACATCATCCCAATCATACCAAGGCGTAGGCTGAAAATTCCCTTCTCTCGTTTTACTGTACCACTTCGGGTGTTGCGTCGCTAACGGATTATCCCACGCAGAATGATTCCCAACCCAATCGATAATGACGTACATTCCCATAGAATGGATTTTATCAACCAAATGCTGAAAGTCTTTCATCGTTCCGAACTCCGGATTAATTCCGTAAAAATCTTTGACGGAATAATAACTTCCAAGCGTTCCTTTTCTGTTTTTTTCCCCGATCGGATGAATCGGCATCAGCCAAATAATATCGACGCCCATTTTTTTTAAACGAGGCAAATGTTTTCCAAATGCTTTAAAAGTTCCTTCTTCAGAATATTGTCGAATATTGACTTCGTAAATCGTTGCGTTTTTACTCCACTCGGGATGAGTCAATTCTACATATTCTTTGGGCTGATAACGTGCGTCTTTTGTTTGACTTTTAGGGAAAACTATTCCTGCGCCAAAAATTATTAAAATCAGAATCCAGTTTTTCATTCAGTTTATTTTTAGTTTAAACTCAAAATTGCTAAGCGATAACCTTCAAGACCGAAACCACTTAAGATTCCATCTGCATTTGAAGCCGTAACGGATTTTTGACGAAATTCTTCTCTTTTGTAAATATTACTAATGTGAACTTCGACTTTCTGCTGCGAAATATTTTTTAAACAATCTGCAATCGCATAAGAATAATGGGTAAATGCTCCTGGATTGATGATCAATGTTTCGAAATCATTTTCCTGAAGTCGGTTGATAATTTCGCCTTCCACATTCGACTGATAATATAAGATTTCATGATGCTGAAAATCTTTTCTAAGATCGTCCAGATACTGCTCCATCGAAACGTTTCCGTAGATTTCTGGCTCGCGAGTTCCCAACAAATTAAGATTTGGTCCGTTTAATATTAAAATTTTCATAAAGAAATTTTTACAAAGATAGAATTTTAGCGAAACTGCGTTCTGTTAGGCTTAAAAATTGTTACGCTTATTTGTTAATATTTTTTTGACGTTAAAGAATAAAGAAATCAGATCACTAACTTGGCTGTCATTATAAAAAATGTATTTTTGTTATCTGTTCAAATCTAATTACTACTGTGAATATTTACTCTAAAATTTTAAAATATACCGGAATTTTCCTTGCATTTTTGATTGTGCTGATCATCGCTGCAATCTTAAGTTTACAACTACCGTCCGTTCAAAATTTCGCCAAAGGAAAATTGGTCAATTATCTCGAAGAAAAGATAAAAACGAAAGTTAGTTTAGACCGCGTTTACGTTGATTTCCCAAACAGTTTGGTAATGGAAAATCTTTTTTTGCAAGGTCAAAAAGTGGATACTTTGCTATTCGCTCGAAAAGTAGATGTCGGATTACATATTACCAAATTACTTAAAAACACTGCAGATATCACATCTGTAGATCTAGAAGGTGTAAAAGCAAATGTCGTTCGAAATGAAAACGGCACTTTTAATTTCGATTATATTTTAGATGCTTTTGCGACGAAAGATGAAGAAGAAACTCCCTCCAAACCGTTTATTATTTCTCTAGATAAAATTAAATTAAGAGACATTAAAGTTTCATTTATAGATGATCAATCGCGGAATGATATTGAGTTGTACTTCAAATCCTTTGACACGAGAGTAAAAACTTTTAATTTAGAAAAGAATACCTACGCCGTTAACGACATCAATATGGATGGACTTCGGTTAAAATTGCAACAGGATCTATTAGAAGAAGTTGCCGGTAAAGTTGGCGAAAAAGTAGATTCACTTCAAAAGCAAAATCCTTTACAAGTAGGTTTAAATAAAGTTAAACTCACCAATTTTAATATTGACTACGGCGATGATAATACCAAAACTTATGCGAAGGTTATTTTTAAAGAACTCAGTACGAAAGTAAATAAACTCGATTTAGAGCACAGTAATTTCGGAATTGAAAACGCTTATTTAAAAGGAGCGAACATTAACGCAAAACTTTTCCTGCCTGCTCAAAATGCTAATCCTAAAAAAACGGAAACTGCCAAGAATGCTAATGATCAATCGTTAGCACTTTTGCTGAATAAACTGATTTTAGATGATGTAAAAGTTGTTTATGATAACACGGCGATTTCTCCCACCAGAAGCGGAATGGATTTCAATCACCTGAATTTTTCCAAAATGAATTTGGAAGTTCGAAATTTTGAAATGAAAGATGGAACGTTTGCGGGAAATGTTAAATCAGCGGAAATTAAGGAAAAACGCGGTTTGGATATTCAGAAATTTAAAACCGACTTCGTGTTTGAAGACCAACAAGCCTACCTCAAAAATTTATATTTACAGACCTCCAAAACAATTTTACGAGATGAAGTTGTTTTGAATTATAACTCTATAGAACAACTTTCAGCAAATCCTGGAGCGGTAAAAATAGCCGCAAATATTAAAAATTCTAAAGTCGGTTTTTCAGATATTTTAATGTTAGTTCCCTCTTTAAGAAATACCGTTCCATTCAATAAATACCCGAATGCCATCTTAAATGTTGATACGAGATTAAAAGGAACACTCAACGATTTACTCATTCAAAATCTTCAACTTTCAGGAATTGATCAATTAAAAGTTCAGGCTTCAGGAACGGTTAAAAACGCGATGAATCCGGAGAATTTATATTATGATTTAAATGTTCGGGAACTTTCTTCTTCCTCAAAAACCATATATAATCTTGTTCCGAAAAATACGATTCCGAGTAATATTACGCTTCCTTCCTTTTTCAAAATAGCGGGAACAGCAAAGGGAACCACGCAAATTGTCAATACGAATTTGAAAATTACCTCAACTTTAGGAAATGCGGGAATTCGTGCTTCGGTTGATATGAAACGAAAGGATCAAGAGCGTTATAATATTTTAGCCAACCTGCAGAATCTTCAGATTGGAAAAATTATTCAAAATAAAGAGTTGGGTTCCATCACGGGACAAGTTGCGGTGAAAGGACAAAGTTTCGATCTTAATAAAGCGAATGCCGATATCAAAGGAAATATTAAATCGGTTGCTTATAATGGTTACAATTACCAGAATATGTTGCTTAATGGAAAAGTAAACCGAGGCACTTACGTTATCAATCTAGATTCGAAAGATCCAAACGCCAATTTAAAGTTATTGGCTTCTGGAAGTTTTACGGATGAAAATCCGTCGATTAAAGTGAATGGAACCATTCGAAAACTGGATCTTAATAAACTTGGTTTCTATGATGATCAAATGATTTTGGCCGGAGATATCGATGTTGATTTTACCAGTTTGAATCCGGATGCTCCAAATGGATATTTAACTTTGAAAAACTTCGCTATTTCTGATACGAAAGACGTTTTTCCACTTCAGGAAGTTTTCATCAATGCAATTTCGACCGCAGATCAGAATCAAATTACTCTTCAATCCCAAATTGCAGATGTTGATTTAACGGGAAAATACAAGTTGACGCAAATTTTGGGTTCATTGCAAAATACCATTAACCAGTATTATCAATTTCAAAAACCAGGAACGAAAATCGCAAAAATAGATCCTAACCAGTTTTTCACTTTTAATGCTAAAATTAAA
>JBBSRZ010000018.1:0-34581 GCA_038242555.1 Flavobacteriales bacterium
CAGTTGAACCTTTTATGAGAGATGACATGTCTCCCGAAAACAAAGAACAACTTTCAACATTATTAAATGACATTTGGTCGGTTAACGCACAAAAAATCGCTACGGCCAGAAAAATGGATACTGCCAATTTTAGAATGGTCGTAGATAGTCTTTACGGAACCATTCCCGATCTAGGATTGAAAAACAAATTAGTAGATCGCTTAATGCAAAAAAGTGAGTACGATCAGATGATCAAAACAAAACTAAATCTTAAAGAAAAAGACAAATTAGCCAAAGTAAGTTTTAGTAAATATATTAATTCTTATAAAGGAGAAGATTCTAAGAAAACAGAGCAGATTGCAGTTCTATATGCTTCCGGCGCAATTTACAATGGTGAAGGATATAAAGATATCTACGCAGATAACTTTGTAAAAGAGATCAAAAAAATATCTGAAGACGATAAAATTAAAGCCGTAGTTCTTAGAGTAAATTCACCAGGTGGTAGTGCAAACGCATCAGACGAAATCTTATTTGAACTTCAACAACTTAAAAAGAAGAAACCTATTGTAGTTTCATTTGGTGATTATGCTGCGTCAGGCGGATATTACATTGCGATGGCAGCAGACAAGATCTATTCTGAACCAAATACAATTACTGGTTCAATCGGAGTGTTCGGTATGATTCCTTATTTAAAAGAAGCAGCCAATAAAAATGGTCTTACGTCACACGCAGTAAATACGAATGCAAACTCTGATATGTATTCGCTAATTAATGGCGTAACACCAGGCGGCGTTGCAATCCTGACAAGAAGCGTAGAACAAACCTATAAGCGATTTGTACATTTTGTTACCGAAAATAGAAAGAAATCATTTGAGCAAATTGATGAAATCGGTGGTGGACGAGTATGGAGTGGAACTCGTGCAAAACAAATCGGTTTGGTTGATGAGTTAGGATCGCTACATGATGCGATCGCTTTCGCTGCACAAAAGGTTAAAGTAAAAGATTACGGAGTTTCAACTTATCCTAAAAAAATGAGTCAGTTTGAGCAAATTTTCAAAAACTTAGATGAAGATGAAATTTCTGCCAGATTTATTAAGAGTAAAATTGGTGCAGAAAACTATAAAATGTTTGAGCAAATCACCAACCCAAAATTACAAGAAGGCGTGATGATGAAAATGCCCTTTGATCTAAAGATTGATTAGGAACTGAAAAGAAAAATCCCGCATTGAAACTCAATGCGGGATTTTTTATTTTCTAATAGATCTTATCCACGTTTTGTTGCCATTCCGTAGATCCACAGAACTGCTAACGCTCCGACAACTGCTAAAAGGATTCCTTTAATATCGAATTCCTCAACTGTTCCCCATCCTAGTAGACTACCAATAAATCCACCAACGAAGGCTCCAACAATACCTAAGATAATTGTCATTAGCCAACCCATATTCTGGTTTCCTGGCATAATTAATTTTGCGATTGCTCCTGCGATAAGACCAAAAATGATCCAAGTTAAAATTCCCATAGTTTTTAAAATTTAATGTTAGTAAAAAGTAATTTTATTTCTCATTAGTTATCAAACATAAGACCAAAATGATTTTAATCATGTTTTTCGTTTAAAAAAGTGGAAATTTTTCTCTTATTCAGATCTAAAAGTAAATCTACTGCTGGAAATTTATCTTCTTTTAAAGAAAGAGTCAACGAACTCAGCACCGTTAAAAAGTTGTAAATCAGTCATCTTCTCACCAACACCAATATATTTTACTGGAATTTTAAACTGATCAGAAATACCAATTACCACTCCACCTTTCGCAGTTCCATCTAATTTTGTAACTGCTAAAGCATTTACTTCCGTTGCTGCGGTAAAATGCTTTGCTTGTTCAAAAGCATTCTGTCCGGTCGAACCATCTAATACTAATAGGATTTCATGTGGAGCATCTGGAATAACCTTTTGCATCACTCTTTTGATTTTCGTTAATTCATTCATTAAATTAACCTTATTATGAAGTCTACCTGCCGTATCGATTATTACGACATCTGCCTGATTGGCCACCGCACTTTGAACCGTGTCAAATGCTACCGACGCGGGGTCACTTCCCATATTTTGTTTTACGATCGGCACACCGACTCTTTCACTCCATATCACTAATTGATCTACCGCCGCAGCCCGAAAAGTATCTGCCGCTCCCAACACTACACTTTTTCCTTCTGATTTAAATTGATGAGCCATTTTTCCGATCGTAGTTGTTTTACCAACTCCATTCACACCCACCACCATAATTACATACGGCTTTTTACTCTCATCGATATTACCTGTTCCTGCATGTGGGTTTTCTAAAAGCAGTCCAGTAATTTCTTCGCGCAAAATTTGATCCAGTTCGTCGGTACCAACAAATTTATCCCGCGCAACACGTTGTTCAATTCGTTCAATAATTTTAATGGTGGTAGCCGCGCCGACATCAGAGGCAATTAAAATTTCTTCTAATTCATCCAGAACTTCATCATCGACTTTTGATTTGCCGACAACCGCTTTAGAAATCTTGTCAAAAAATCCCTGATTCGATTTTTCTAAACCTTGATCCAAGGACTGTTTTTCCTCTTTTTTAAATATTTTTTTATACCAACTCATAGTTCATTATTAAAAAAATTCGCTTTTTTTCGACAGCGCAAACAAAGATAAAATAAAAAAACTATCCTAATAGGATAGTTTTATATATTCTCGTGGGAGTAGAAATTATTTTTTCAAATAAGAATCAACCTCCTCTGCGTTCATTACTTTTTCATCGAAAACGTATGCTCCACTTTTCGCAGACTTTACCATTTTCACAACTTTGGTCATTTTTTTTGAACCTGCACCACCTTGTAGGGACGCTACTACTTTCTTTGCCATTTTTTATTTCTTTAAAAAATTACTTAATTTCTTTGTGAAGAGTATATTTCTTAAGAACTGGGTTGAATTTTTTCAACTCTAATCTCTCGGTAGTGTTCTTCTTATTTTTAGTAGTAATGTATCTTGACATTCCTGCTACTCCTGTTTCTTTGTGCTCTGTACACTCCAAAATCACCTGTACTCTATTACCTTTTTTTGCCATGACTACTTATTCTTTTTGATAAAACCGTTTCTAGTTGCTCTTTCGATTGCTTCCTCGATACCAATTCTATTAATTATTCTTAATCCGTGCGCAGTAACTTTTATGGTCACAGATTTCTCTTGCTCAGGAAGATAAAATTTCTTCTCTAATAGGTTGATTTCAAAACGACGTTTCGTTTTGTTGTTAGCGTGAGAAACATTGTTTCCTACCATGGCACGCTTTCCTGTTATTTGGCAAATTCTTGACATATCTCGATGTTCTTATTTCTGAATAAATATTTGAGAGTGCAAAATAACGAAGAATATTTCAGTTAGACAAATATAATTGAAAATTATTTCATAGAAATTCCAACATTTACAACCTTTATTCTACTGAATATTACTCTTGAGTTCTACATTATATTCACCTCTCTTTCTAACAAAATTCCAAATTTATCTTCTACCGACTGAATGATCTTTTCCGAGAATTCGTAAATCTCCTGTCCTGAGGCTAGTCCGGTCTTGTTTACCAAAACCAAAGCCTGCAACTCATGAGAGGCTACATTTCCGATTTGTTTTCCCTTCCAACCACATTGTTCGATCAACCAACCTGCTGGGATTTTTACCAAGTTTCCATTCGGATAATTGGGTATTAAAGGATGATACTTCAGAACCTCTAAAAATTGTTCTTTTAGAACCGATGGATTCTTAAAAAAACTACCCGCATTTCCGATCACTTTCGGATCTGGTAATTTACTTTGTCTGATGTTAATAACAGCTTTAGAAACATATTGAATGGTCGGGTTTTCAATTTCTAAATTCTTTAATTCATCTTGGATCGCGCCGTATTCCGTTTTAATTATATGATCTTTTCTAGTCAACTTAAAAGTTACGTCTAAAATGACATACTTCCCTTTTCCTTCTCTTTTAAAAAACGATTCACGATAACCAAATTGGCATTGTTCAAAATCAAATTTTTCAACTTCTAACGTATATAAATTCAGCACTTTACAGTCAACAAAAGTATCTTTGATCTCCGTTCCGTAGGCTCCAATATTTTGCATCGGCGACGTTCCTACATTTCCTGGAATTAATGATAAATTTTCTAAACCACCGTAATTTTTATCAAGGCAGAATTGTACAAATTCATGCCAGTTTTCTCCAGCTGCCGAGGTTACTAAAACTTCGTTTTCATTAACAACTTCTTCCGAGATTCCTTTTAAACTCAATTGAATGACCAGTCCATTAAAATCTTTAGTAAACAAAATATTACTTCCACCACCGAGGATCAGAAGTTGAGTATTTTGAATCTTTGAGTAATTTAGCGCACCAATTAGTTCTTCCAAAGAAGTAACTTCAGTATAATATTTTGCAGAAACATCTACACCAAAAGTATTGTGATTTTTGAGGGAATAATTTTCTTGAATATTCATGTATTTAAGAGCAATATGAGATATTTTGTCGGAGTACTTTTCTCAGCAAATGCAGAGTGAAACTGAAACTAAAAACGGGCAAAAGCCCGTTCATATTATTTAAAGATCAAATTCTAATTTATATTTCTGAAGTGCGTCGTTTAATATTTCTACACTTCTACGCAAATCATCTTCTTTTAAAACATAAGCAATTCGCACCTGTTTTCTACCCAATTCTGGATCGCTGTAAAAACCACTCATTGGTGCTACCATAATTGTCTCATTGCTATGGGAATAACTTTCTAACAACCATTGAGCAAATTTATCGGTATCATCTACAGGAAGTTCTACAGCACAATAAAATGCTCCTTTAGGTTTCGGACAAATTACGCCCGGAATTCCATTCAATAGATCAACTAAAAGATTTCTTCTTTTGGTATATTCTGCACGAACGGTCAAGATATAATCAGCATCATTTTGGTGTGCCGCTGCTGCTGCAATTTGCCCTAATAAAACAGGACTTAATCTCGCCTGCGCAAAAAGCATCGCGGCATCGTGAATTGTTTTAGAACGCGTGATCATGCAACCGATTCTTACGCCACACATTGAATATCGTTTGGATTCAGAATCAATAATGACACAATTCTCCGAGATTTCCGGAAAATCAAACATCGATATCTGCTGCTTTCCGTCGTATACATATTCACGGTAAACCTCATCAGAAATAATCACAATATCATGTCTCAAAGCAATATCTGCCAATTTCTGTAATTCTTCTCTCGTATATAAATATCCCGTCGGATTTCCTGGATTACAGATTAAAATCGCTTTCGTTTTGGGCGATATTTTTTTCTCAAAATCTTCAACCGGTGGCAAAGCAAATCCTGTATCAATCGATGACGTTACCGCCACAACTCTCACATTATAAGTACTTGCAAATCCATTGTAATTCGCATAATAAGGCTCAGGAATAATAACTTCATCTCCTGCATCACACAAAGTAGAAAGCGCAAAATTCAAAGCTTCAGAACCACCATTCGTTACAATAAAATTATCGGTGGTGAGATCTGTAAAGCCAAGCGTATGATAATAATCTTTCAGCGCAGTTCTGTACTCTAAATTACCTTCAGAAAGTGCATATTCAAAAATTTTGAGATCATTATTCTTCACCGCATCCAGGGCAGATTGTGGTGTTTCTATATCGGGTTGACCAATATTTAAATGATACACTTTTATTCCTTTTAATTTCGCTTGTAAGGCGTAAGGAACCAGTTTTCTAACGGGCGAAGCAGGCATCTCCTGCGCTCTCTGAGAAATTTTTGGCATTGCTTAATCTTTTCCACAAAATTAAGAATTTTTTTGAAGCAAAACAGTTTTTACTTCTTTGAAAAAGCAGACCGGCTTTCCGCTCCTCCCGAAGTTCCGGGATCCACTTCAATCCGGGCTAAAACCTCTTACGGTTTGTATCTCTATAACTTATCTTCGAGTAGATTTTTAAACAAAAAAATTTTAAACAAAAGAACCGCAGATATTTTCTGCGGTTCTTTTTACTTAATTTCAAACACTTGATAAATCCAGTGTTCTTCATCCTTAGTTACTGGAATATCTTTCTGATAAAAGTATGATTTGGAAATTTTATAATTGCCTTTCATTAAGTTTGGATAGAAATCTAAAATATTTGTTTCGAATATTCTACTTTCACCGGGAAGAATGTCATAACCGATATCTGTAAAAGCTCTATTACTGTAAGATTTAACTTTTATCCATTCTTTTTTGTTCCAATGCTCAACGACAAAAGCATTTCCAGTTGTTATAATTTCCGAAGTATTATTAACGATAACTAAATCTACTTTTTTTTTAATTCTTGTATTTTAATCGAATTATTAGCGATTTTTAAATCAACCTGATTATTATTTTGCGTAATAAATCCTTTATCCTTTAATAATGGTTTAATATCCGGATCTTTTCCTGTAAACTCTTTAAACGCTTTGTTCAAATCGACAGAGTTTCCGACGGACAAAATGTATTTTCGGAAACGGTCTCCATTTGCTCGGGTCATACCACCATTTTTAGAAATCCAGTCCCAGGCATTAGAATTCAACATATCGCTCCACATGTATGCGTAATATCCCGCTGAATATCCACCACCCCAAATGTGAGCAAAGTAAGGAGAATGATATCTTGGCGGAACTTCTTTCAGATTAAAGCCATATTTAGCCAACACGTCTTTCTCAAATTCCAACGTTGGTTTAAATTGCGATTTATCTGTCACAGAATGCCAGTTCATATCTATAGTCGCTGCCGAAACTAATTCTGTCGTAGAATATCCTTGGTTAAATGTCCCTGCTTTTTTAATCTTATCAACTAATGCTTGCGGCATTGGCTTTTTGGTTTGATAATGTAAAGCGTAATTTTTTAAAACGGACGGCTCTAAAGCAAAGAACTCGTTGATCTGTGAAGGGAATTCTACAAAATCACGAGGCACACTGGTTCCCGAAATAGAAACATATTTCTGATCTGCAAACAAACCGTGCAGAGTATGTCCAAATTCGTGGAACATGGTAGTTACATCGTCATATGAAATCAATGATGCTTTTCCTTCCGCTGGTTTTTGATAATTGAAGACATTTACAATCACCGGCTTTTGGTTCAATAGATGGGACTGATCCACAAAATTGCTCATCCAAGCACCACCGTTTTTATTATTTCTGGTGTAGAAATCAAGATAATAAATCGCTAAAGATTTACCGTCGCGGTCAAAAACTTCATATGCCACTACATCTGGATGGTAAACTGGTAAATCGTTTCTCTCTTTAAAAGTGATGCCGTAGAATTTTTCAGCCGCATAAAACACTCCTTTTTCTAAAACAGTTTTTACTTCGAAATAAGGTTTGATCTGGTTTTCATCTAAATCATATTTTTCTTTTCGAACTTGCTCTGAATAAAAATTCCAATCCCAAGGCTCAACGGTAAATCCTCCTTTTTGTTTATCAATCAAAGCCTGAATTTCATTGCTTTCTCTTTTAGCAGTTTCTACGGCAGGTTTTGCCAATTGGGCTAAAAGATTAATTGCATTCTCTGGAGTTTTTGCCATTTGATCTTGTAACTTCCAATCTGCAAAAGATTTTTTACCCATCAAGTGCGCTTTTTCCATGCGCAGTTTTGCTTCTCTCTCTAAGATACTTCTGGTATCATCTGCATTTCCTTTTTCGGCCCTGTACCAAGATGCTTTAAATAATTTTTCTCTAGTGGCTCTATTTTTTAAATTTTGAAGCAAAGGTTGTTGCGTCGTATTCTGTAAAGAAAGTAAGTAACCAGTTTTGCCGGCTGCTTTTGCATCTGCAGCCGCCGCAGCGATTTCATCAGTAGAAAGCCCGTCGAGTTCTTTTACATTTGTAATTAGAAGCGCTCCGTTTTTACGAGCATCTAATAATTTACTAGAAAACTGGGTAGAAAGTGTCGCCAATTCTTCGTTAATTTTCTTCACTTTTACTTTATTCTCAGCAGATAAATTTGCGCCAGCAATGTCGAAATTGATCGTGTATAATTCTAGAACTCTTTTTTCTTCCGAACCTAAATTTCCCGTTTTAATGGCTTTAATGCGCGCATATAATTTTTCGTTCAAATAAATTTTATCTCTAAGTCCAGAAAAAATGGGAGCATATTCTTCTTGTAACTTTTGCAAAGTTGGGTTGGTGTTGGAACCAGTCAAATTATAAAATACAGTTTGTGCTCTGCCCAAAACTTCTCCGCTATTTTCCAAAGCCAAAATGGTATTTTCAAAAGTGGGAGCCGCAGAATTATTTGCAATGTTATTGATTTCCGTGATTTGAACTTTCATACCATAATCAAACGCCGGTTTAAAATGCTCGTCTCTAATTTTATCAAATTCCGGTGCTTGATATTGCAACGTACTTTTTTTCATAAAAGGGTTAGACGACAAAGAAGCGTCTGGTACCGGCATTTCCATTGAGTTAGTATTAGTCGTATTCATAGTGGTACAGGCGGTTGTCATCGCCAGTGATGAAATTAAAAAAACTGATGTAATATTTTTCATTCGTAAATTGTTATAATAATATAAAGATATTAATTTTAAATTTATCTTTAACATTATAAATACTAATACCTATAAAACTATGAAAATTCAATCGATCTCGGCGCTGGCCGCCATTCTACTTTTAACTGCCTGCAACATCAAAGCAGACAACAATTACTCTTTTGGTTTAATTCAAAAAGAAGGCACAGGAGTCATAAAAAACAAAACGTACAATATTTCTTTCGATGAAATAAGAGTTGCACAATCAATCAATGCAGAAGTGGTAAAAGCGACGGAAGAAAAAGTGGTCGTTACTGCACCGTCAGATATTCTTGATGACATTTTGGTGGAGAATATTAATGGACAATTATATATACATTTCAAAGCCAATTTAAATATTTCCGCAAGGAATGTTGCGGTGAAGATTTTCGCTACAGATTTCTCCGCAATTAAAGCCAGTTCTTCTGCGAAAATTATCGTTAAAGATCAATTCACCCAAGATAAAATGGATATTGCGGTTTCCAGTTTGGGAATAATTAAAGGAAATTTAGAAGCAAATGAGATGTTGATTCAGGCTTCAAGTTCTGGTTCATATTCAGGGAAAATATGGGCAGTTAATTTAGAATCGAAAGTATCTTCTTCAGCAGATGTTACGGTTTCAGGGAAAACTAAAAATGCAACAATCGCTGCCTCTTCGTCTGGAAGTTTTAAGGCTTCAGACCTAATTACTGACAATGCTGATTTAAAAGCATCAAGCAGTGCTTCCATTCATTTATCCGTAGCGAATGAATTAAGAACAAGTGCCAGTTCTTCTGGTCAAATTAATATCACGAAAAATGGCGCGATAAATGTAATCAGTCAGAAAGAAAGCAGCGGTGGCAGAATATCGATCCTCTAAGATCCTTTAATAAAATCAAAAAAATCAGCCGAGCAATCGACTGATTTTTTTGTATAAGTTTAACTGGAATGAATATTTTGAAATTACCAGCCGCCAGAAGCGCCACCACCGCCGAAACTTCCGCCACCGCCGAATCCGCCAAATCCACCGCCGCGAGAACCACCGCCAAATCCTCCGCCTCCAAAACTGCCGGGAAAAGGGAAAAATCCACCGGGATAAATTCTTCGACCTCTGCGCGATAAAATCACGTCATCGTCATCATTTCTGCCACCGCCTCTACCGCCGCCTTTAAATAAAGAACTCAGAACGAGGAAAACAAAAAACGCAATCATCACAATTTTAATCGAACTTAAGCCCTCTTGCTGCGTTTCTTTTGCAATCGGCTTAAATTTTCCTTGAACCGCTTCCATTAAAGCAGTCGTTCCGCGATTGATACCTTCGTACCACAAACCTTGCTTAAAATTTGGAGTAACAATATAATCCATAATTTGTCCCGCCACTGACGCCGTGAGGTATTGCTCCACCGCTCTTCCTTGTTGAATCGACATCGTATGATCTTCAGTAGCAATCAGAAAAACAATTCCATTATCAATTCCTTTCTGACCGATTTCCCACTTTTCTCCATACATCGTCGCAAGATAATTAACATCTTCGCCACCAGTAGTCGGAATGATTATCACTGAAATTTCTGTTGAGGTTGAATCAGAGAATTTAATTAATTTTTGATTTAGTTGATCTTTTTGTCCTTGTGTTAAAAGCCCAACCTGATCGTAAATAGGATATAATATGGCAGGTTTTGCAGGAACTTTCTGGGCAAAAACCAAAATGTTTAAACCAAATAAAAGAAAGGCAAAAAAATAGTTACGAGAACGTAATCTCATTGGGAAGTTCATTTGGATTTTCTCCCACAATCGGGAAATGATTTTTAAGTTCAACTCCAGTTTCTAGAATGGCTTTTTGTAAACCATTAAAGTAATTTCCTTTTGAAAACGCAGTCGTAATTTCGTCATGCATTTTGTCCCAGAAATTCTGCTGAACCTTGTTGTGGATTCCTTCATCACCAATAATCGTAAGATATTGCTGCTCAAAATTCACATGAAACAAAACGGCATTATGCTCAATCGTTTTACCTTGGCAAAGGGTTTTAAAAACTTCGTAAGCAATTTCAGCATTATTAGCTTCGGTGTTAGAATCAATATGAATTCTAATCTCGCCGCTAGACTGATTTTCTGCCGTTTGAATGGCTTCTACGAGAGAAGCCATTTGTGGATTTGTAAGGAAATTATTCATTAATTCGTGAAAACGTCGGGTGCATTTTCAGCACCAACTGCTGCTTGGAAATATGGTTTTTCGTTGAAGTTCGTGAAGTTGGCCAAAATGTTATTTGGGAACGTCTTTATCGAAGTATTATAATCCTGCGCTGCTTCGTTATAATAAACCGTTTCGCTTCTGATACTATTTTCAATCGCAGTATATTCTCGCTGGAAATTCAAATATTGTTGATCTGCTTTTAGATTTGGATATTGTTCAACGACAGCCATCAAACGACTTAAGGCTCCACTTAATTGACCTTGTGCTGCTTGGAATTTTGCCATATCCGCTTCCGTCATATTTGTTGGATCCACCGTTATTGAAGTTGCTTTTGATCGCGCTTCGATTACTTTAGTCAAAGTTTCCTGCTCAAATTGAGAATAAGATTTTACAGTTCTTTCTAAGTTTGGAATTAGATTCGCTCGCTTCTGATAAACTGTTTGTACATTGGACCATTTCGTATTGACTGTTTGTTCCTTTGTTACGAAATTATTATAGCCGTTTTTTCCCCAGAAAAATAGCAATACGCCAATGACAAGAAGAGCAATACCGATCGTTCCGGCGCTCATACAACCTTTGTTTCTCATAGTTTATTTATTTTTTAATTTTATGTTGGTACCCAAATATACAAATTATGTGCTAAATTTGTTAAAATTTTAAAAAAATGATTACAATCGTTGTGGCAATGGGATTAGACAATGAAATTGGCGCTGACAATCAGTTACTTTGGCATCTACCGAAAGATCTAAAACATTTTAAAGAATTGACTACAGACCATCCTATTATTATGGGTCGGAAAACGTATGAAAGTATCGGAAAAGCCTTGCCCAACAGAACTAACATTGTTGTAAGCAGTAAAAAAGATTGGTTTGAAGAAGGAATTTTAATCGTCGGAAGTATCAAAGAAGCAATCAAATTTGCGAAGAAAATCGATGAACAAATCTTCATCATCGGTGGCGGAAACATCTACGAACAAACGATTGATTTAACAGATAAATTAGAAGTTACTTTGGTCAAAACGAATTTAAAAGGTGATACTTTTTTCCCTAAAATAAACTCCAAAATCTGGAATAAAATTGATGAAACTTGCCACGAAAAAGATGAGAAAAATGAATTTGATTTTTGCTTTCAAACGTACGAGCGAAAAATTAAATTAGTTTAACATTCAAGAATATAATCTAAACGCCACTCTTCAACACAAATTATTATCTTTGCACCACAAAAATTGAACAATGAATAAATATATAAAATTCGTCATCGCAGCCTTAATGATTGCCTTCGGAATTTATCTGATGATGAACAGACATATCGGTTGGGGAATTGTCACCGTTATTTTATCTGCCATTCCTATTTTACTCTTTTTTAAAAATGAATATATCTTATTAGCCTTTTGGTTTTTAAGAAAGCAAAATATGGTAAAAGCTGCTAATTGGTTAACGAAAGTGACGAACTACACTTCTCAATTGCACAAATCTCAATACGGTTATTATCATTATTTACAAGGCCTAACTTTAGCCCAAGATAGTCCGGCGAAAGTAGAACCCTTTATGAGAAAAGCGCTAGAATACGGCCTGAACATGAAACACGACCGAGCGATGGCCACTTTAAATATTGCGGCTGGAGCAATGCAAAAAGGTCGACGACAAGAAGCGAAAAATTTGCTCGAAGAAGCAAAGAAATTAGACAGCGCCGGAATGATGACTGATCAAATTAAAATGCTGAAAGACCAGTTGAAAATGCCATCGATGCAGAAACATATACACAATCCAAATATGCGAAATAGAGGGAAATTCTCTTAAGTGTTTCGAAAATTAATTATAAAAAGTCTGAATTAGTTCAGACTTTTTTTGTGCGAAGGCGCGAGCGAAGCGAGCGCCGAAAAGTTTTTATTTAAATTAAGAACTTCCATCCCTAATTATAGATATTGATCTTTAAACGGATTTCTTAAATCTAAATTTGATTTACATTTCAGATCCATTATCTACCCCGTAAAATTTAGGAATTTGCCACTGGTATTTGACGGCAAGCGTTCTAATTACCACGATAAGAATAATGGTAGAAACCTGAACAAAAGCATAAGAAAGCGTCGTATAGTTCACCAAAGTAAAAAACATTCCACCTCCAACTATGCAGGCAGTCGCATAAATTTCTTTCCGGAAAATCAACGGAATTTTATTCAATAAAATATCGCGTGTAATTCCGCCGACACAGCCAGTGATCGTTCCTAAGGTGATACAAATTAAAGGATGTAAATCTGCATTAATTCCCTTCTGGACGCCAATGATGGTAAATAATCCCAGTCCAATACTATCAAAAATGAATAAGGTCACTTTAAATTTCTTCTCTACGGATTTAAAAATCATGGAAACAATGCACGTGATAAATATGACGGCACAAATGATCATATCATGCATCCAAAATACGGGAACGTTCAACAATAAATCCCGAACCGTTCCGCCACCAACGGAGGTAACGAAAGCAATGATCAAAATACCGAACGGATCCAATCGTTTTTGCATTGCGGCAAAACTGCCCGACATCGCAAACGCAATGGTACCTAAAATCTCAATGGCTAAAGTAAAGTTTTCTTGAACTTGCAATTGTGTTAAGGTTTAAGTGGAATACGTACCGCTTCTGGAACCATTATTTCGTAATTCCCACCGAAGGTGATGATTTCTCGAACAATACTGCTGCTGATAAAGGATTTACCCGATGAAGTCAGTAAAAAAATCGTTTCGATTTTATCATCTTTTGTCAGTTCTCTATTGGTTTGCGCAATTGCTTTTTCAAATTCAAAATCTGCAGGATTACGAAGTCCACGGAGAATAAAACTCACATTTTTACTTCGGCAATAATCCACAGTTAATCCTTCGAAATGATCGACTTCAATATTTGGAAATTTTTCAAACGATTTACGAATAAACTCCATTCGTTGTTCCAAAGAAAACATATATTTTTTCTGTGAATTTTGCCCAATCGCAATAATGATTTTATCAAAAAGCGGATAGGCTCTTTCGACAATATCATAATGACCAAGGGTTATTGGATCGAAGGAACCTGGAAAAACTGCAACTTTCATAGAACGTATTTAATTATTGATTTCAGAATAAAATCAACGGTAATAATTTATTTATTTAGGGCTTTTTCGACCTCACTTCCACATAAATCTTGGATGGAAATCCCGTAAATTTCTGCTTGTTGCGGTAAAATTGACGCTGGTGAAAAGCCTGGATTAGTGTTCATTTCTAGCATGTAAGGAATACCATTCATAATGATAAATTCACTTCTTGAAAAACCGCTCATTCCTAAAATTTCATAAGCGCGCTTAGCGATCTCTTCAACTTTACTCCGAGTTTCGTCATCGATTCTAGCCGGCGTAATTTCCTCAGAAGCTCCTTCATACTTCGCTTCATAATCAAAGAATTCTTTGTGAGAAACGATCTCTGTAATTCCTAGAACTACGGTTTCCTTTTTCAAATCGACAATTCCCACGGATACTTCCATACCGTCTAAGAAACTTTCGATTAAAATTTCTTCGTCTTCCGCAAATGCAAATGCTAACGCGTTCTTTAATTCTGATTGTTCTTTCACTTTGGTGATTCCAAGCGAAGAACCTGACTGATTTGGCTTTACAAAAAGTGGCAATCCTAATTCTTTAATGATGGTCTCTTCACTGCACTCTTCCCCTGATCTTAAGTAAATGCTTTTGGCGGAAGGAATTCCATATTTTGAAAGAACCGCTAAGGTATCTTTTTTATTAAAAGTCAAGGCGCTTTGATAGAAATCGCAACCTGTATATTTTTGTCCGATGGTATTCCAATAGGCCTGAAGTTCGCCGTTTTCGCCTGGTCTCCCATGAATGATATTAAAACAAACATCAAATTTCACTTCAAACCCGCTGCTTAAACTAACCGAAAAATCTTGTTTATTAATAGGCGCTTTATTTCCACGATCGTCTAGAAAATACCATTCATCTTGTAAGATGACGACTTTGTAAACATTGTATAAATCGCGATCTAGAGAATCGAAAATTAACTGACCACTTTTTAAGGAAACTTTATATTCATCAGAATATCCGCCCATTACTACGGCGACATTTTTTTTGCTCATCAGGTAAAACTATGAAAGCAAAATTAAACAAATTGTTTAAAAGGTATGGTCATAATTAGAAAATTTATATCATGTACCTATTTTCACTTTAAGAGCAAAATCCTATTTAAAATGAGTTTCTTAATATATACTTTAATGTTAAAAATTTGTAATTTTACGCGCTATGAAAAGATGGTATCTCTACCCTTTTTCCTTAGGTTATCATTTGGCAACTGCCGTTCGAAATACGATGTATAACTGGGGAATCTATAAATCGACAAAATTTAAAACACCTATCATAAATGTTGGTAATCTTTCTGTAGGCGGTAGCGGAAAATCACCGATGGTAATGTATATCGCTGATCTATTATCTAAAAATTACCGCACAGGCGTATTATCGCGCGGTTATGGAAGAGTTACCAAAGGATACGGAATTGCGAACTACGACAGCAATTATAAAACTGTCGGCGATGAAGCGATGCAA
Source organism: Flavobacteriales bacterium (assembly GCA_038242555.1). Lineage (GTDB taxonomy): Bacteria > Bacteroidota > Bacteroidia > Flavobacteriales > Weeksellaceae > Kaistella. Next base: position 15,274 of record JBBSRZ010000018.1, read on the forward strand.
CTTTTCGAACGCTACAAAAATCGATTTGCGATTGGAGTTTCAGAAGAACGAGTTCCTGGTGCTCGCAAGATCATCAACGACATGGATTTGAATGTTTTGGTCTTAGACGACGCCTATCAACATCGGGCAATTAAACCGGGTTTTCAAATTTTGATGACGGATTATAACGATCCGTATTTTAAAGATTTTCTTTTGCCTGCCGGAAATTTACGAGAAAGTAGAAATGGCGCCAAACGGGCACAAATTATTATGGTTTCGAAATGTCCGGAAGATCTGACCGACGAGAAAAAGCAATATTATATTGCGAGAATTAAACCTAAACATTATCAAAAAGTATTTTTTTCAAGTATTGGGTATGATGAAAATGTGTATTCCAAAGACAAAATGCTACCGGATAATAATTTAAGTTATTACGATATCTTATTGATTACAGGAATTGCGAATCCAAAACCTTTATTGAAGCATCTGGATCGATTTTCACAAAAGGTAAAACATTTAAAATTCCGCGATCATCATAATTTCACCGATCAGGACATTAAAAATATTGTCGCAGAATATAAGAAACTAGGGGAATATAAGATGATCCTTACGACAGAAAAAGATTACGTAAGACTTAAAACTTTTGATTATCTTAGGGATCTTGTTTACTATTGGCCGATCAATGTTAACATCGATAAAAAAGAAGAGTTCAATCAAATCTTGCTAAATTATGTTGAGAAGAATTAAAGAGACTGCAGATTACATTAAAAATATTATCCAGGATACGCCGGACTTTGCTATTATTTTAGGTTCAGGTCTAGGAAAATTGAAAGATGAGGTTGAAATTATCCATATTTTAAAATACAGTAAAATTCCGCATTTCGCACAAACGACTGTGGCAGGACACGGAGGAGAATTAATATTCGGAAACCTGGAAGGTAAAAAAGTATTGATGATGAGCGGCCGTTTTCATTATTATGAAGGTCATGATATGCATACGGTAACTTTTCCAGTGCGCGTATTCAATATGTTGGGAATTAAAAATTTGATTTTATCGAATGCTTGTGGCGGTGTAAATCCTACTTTCCAAGTTGCAGATGTGATGATCATTAATGATCATATCAACATGATGCCCGAGCATCCTTTACGAGGACAAAACATCGATGAACTCGGACCTCGTTTTGTGGATATGAGTGAACCGTATAGTAAAAAAATGATTGAGGTTGCGGCAAATGTCGCCAAAGATTTAGGTGTCACAGCGCACCAAGGTTGTTATGTTGCTTTGCAAGGACCAACTTTTGAAACGCCCGCCGAATATGGTATGATCAAAGCGCTTGGTGGCGATGCAGTTGGCATGAGTACTGTTCCGGAAGTGATTGTAGCAAAACATCAAGGAATGGATTGTTTCGGAATTTCAATTATTACGGATGTTGGTGGTCCAGATATTGCGTTCACGGTTTCCCACGAAGAGGTTTTGCAAGCCGCAGATAAAGCAATGCCGAACGTAATTAAAATTGTAAAAGGTTTGGTGAGGAATTACAACGGTTAATTTCCAACAAAAAAATAAATAGAGAAACGCATCTTTTACGGATGCGTTTTTTGTTTAAATATTTTCATGTGAAATTACTTTCTGTTCAAAATCTATTTTACTCTCACATAAATATGTCTGATATTATTGACGCCGGTTTCGCGTTCATCAATTTCAATTTTGCCAATACTTTTTATTAAAGGTAATAATTTTAAGAAACCAAAATTTCTAGGATCGAAATCAGGTTTCTTTTTGATAATGAAACTTCCTAGGTTTCCAAGGAAAGTCCAGCCATTATCGTCTCCCAAATCGTTGATACTTTCTGTAATTAACTTGATCGTGCGGGCATCCACTTTGCTAAGCGGTTCCTTTTTTCTCTTCGGTTTTGTGGTTTTCTTCGTTACTGTATTATCGGAATCTTTTTCAGACTCTTTTTCAGACTCGTCAGTATCATTTAGAATTTCCAAGTAAATAAATTTGTCACAAGCAGAAATAAAGGGTTTCGGAGTTTTCTTCTCACCAAATCCCATCACCATCATTCCCGCTTCTCGAAGTCTAGTTGCCAGTCTGGTAAAGTCACTATCACTAGAAACGATGCAAAAACCCGTAACTTTTTCAGAATATAAAATATCCATCGCGTCGATGATCAAGGCACTGTCACTAGAGTTCTTCCCTTGCGTATAACTATACTGTTGGATTGGTGTAATTGCATTTTCCAGAAGTACGTTTTTCCAGCCAGAAACGGTGGGTTTAGTCCAGTCCGCGTATATTCTTTTAATGGTCGGAGTTCCGGTCTTAGAAATTTCCTCCAACATTTCTTTTACATTTTTATAAGGAACGTTGTCGGCATCGATCAAGACTGCTAATTTATCGTCGGTCATTTTTATTTAATTATTTAAAAATTTTATGTTAAGGGATTTGTGGTTTGCTCTCTTCTGCCATCCCAAATGGCTAAAATTAGCATTTGCGTTTGATCAAATTCGTAAAAAATAAAATAGGTACGAACTATTTTTACATACACATTTCTAAAGTCTGTTTTCCGACCAATAGTCGGGTTATCAGATAGTTTCTTTATCGTAGTTAAAATCAACTTATTCAATTTAATACTATAAGTTGCCGATTTATTTCTATTAAGCCAGTATTCAAGAATATCTTTTCTCTCACGATTGGCTCTTCTTGTCCAATTTATCTTTCTTGCAGCCACACTTCAATTTCGTTATTAGCTTCGTCTTCTGTAATAATAGAATCTTTTTGAGCTTCCGTGAGTCTTACTTTTTGTAGATCATTTACATGAAACTCGCCTTCTTCTAATTCAAAATTTAAAAGATTCTGAATATCTTCAATAATATGGGTTTCTTTCAACCTTGTAATTTTATTGATTAAATCTAATTTAATTTCAGCAGTACTCATTGTGATACAATTTATTCCAAATTTACAAATTCTAACTTATATGAAACAGTTATTAACTATTGCATCAAACTACAAAATACTTCGCTAATTTTGCAGCGTGAAAATCGACCGAAAAATTATTCATGTTGATATGGATGCGTTTTACGCTTCTGTCGAACAGCATGATTTCCCAGAACTGAAAGGAAAACCATTGGCTGTTGGTGGCGGCATGTATGGCGTAGTTGCTGCTGCAAGTTACGAAGCCCGAAAGTACGGAATCCGTTCTGCCATGCCGGGGAAGATTGCGCTAGAAAAATGTCCGCATTTAATTTTGGTAAAACCTCGGTTCAGTCGATATAAAGAAATTTCACAACAGATTCGTACTATTTTTTATGAATTTACCGATTTGGTCGAACCGCTTTCTTTGGATGAAGCGTACCTCGATGTGACCGAAAATAAAAAAGGAATCGAATCCGCACAAGAAATCGCTAGAGCAATTCGCGCACGTATTTTTGAGGAAACTGGCTTGACGGCCTCAGCGGGAATTTCAGTCAATAAATTTCTGGCAAAAGTTGCGTCCGATTATCGAAAACCCAACGGACAAAAAACAATTCATCCAACCCAGATTTTGGAATTCATGGAAGAACTTCCGATTGAGAAATTTCATGGAATTGGAAAAGTGACGGCTAATAAAATGCACGAACTGCACATTTTCACCGGCAAAGAATTAAAAGAAAAATCGCTGGAAGAATTGATTCGTTTTTTCGGCAAAGCAGGAAATTATTATTATCACGTCGTACGCGGAATTCACAATAGCGAAGTGAAACCTCATCGCATTCAAAAAAGTGTCGGTGTAGAAGAAACTTTTTGGGAAAATCTCGTAGACGAAGAAGCGGTTTTTAATCAATTAAAAATGATCAGTGAAGATCTAGAGACACGACTTTCAAAAAAAGAAATTAAAGGCAAATCGTTAACACTGAAAATTAAATACAAAGATTTCACGGTTTACACCAGAAGTAAAACTCAGGAGATTTATTACGAAAACGCCAAGGATTTTTATTTTATAGCTCAGCAACTCTGGGAATTGCGCCCGTTTGATAAACCGGTTCGTTTGCTTGGATTATCCCTTTCTAACTTAAATACGCAAGAAAAAAAACAAATTTCAGTACAACTGAAGATTCCATTCGAGGAATTTATTTAGGTCATTCATACCTGAAAATCTGATCAGATTTAAACTGTAATTATAAGAATGAAACTATTTCTAGGTTAAAAGACTTTCTCGATTTGATCCTAATTATCTTTTTTGACGAAATATTAAAGTTGAAAATTGAACAGAAATAATCTCAAATCATTTTCGGGATAATATTTGCTACTCCTGTTCAAATTCAAAAAAAACATGAACCCAACGATGATTCAATTTTTCCATTGGTATTCCGATGGAGATTCTCAATTATATGATCATATTAACGATTCTGCCACTTATTTAAAAGATTTAGGAATTACAGCCGTTTGGTTTCCACCCGCTTATAAAAGCAATGGTGGTGGATATTCTGTCGGTTACGATCCTTATGATTTATTTGATTTGGGCGAATTTGATCAGAAGGGAACTGTTCCAACAAAATACGGAACTAAGGAACAGTATTTAAAGTCTTGTAAAACCTTGCAGGAAAATGGTATTTCTGTAATTGCGGATATTGTATTGAATCATAAAGCGGGCGGCGATGAAAAGGAAACATTTCAGGCGGTAAAAGTCAATCCTCAAAACCGTCAACAAAATTTATCTGAACCAATGGAAATAGAATCGTATACGAAATTTACTTTTCCTGGCAGAGGTGATCAATACTCAGATTTTAAATGGGATTTTCAGTGCTTTTCTGGAGTCGATTATGCGGAAGGAAAAGAGAAAGGAATTTACCAAATCATCAATGATCACGGTGACGGTTGGGAAGAAATGATTGCAGTAGAAAAAGGAAATTACGATTATCTAATGTATAACGATATCGAACAGCGAAATCCATTCGTGCGCGCAGAATTAAATTACTGGGGAAATTGGTATCACGATCAAATACAATTTGACGGTGTTCGATTAGATGCGGTAAAACATCAATCACCTGAATTTTATCAAGAATGGTTGTACACTTTAAGAGCAAACACTGGTAAGAACATTTTTGCGGTGGGTGAATATTGGGCGCCGGGAAAATTGTCGCTTTTAGAAAAATATATTGAGGCAACTGAAGGCTCTATGAGTTTATTCGATTCTTCTTTGCAGCATAATTTACACGTTGCTTCTACGGCTGGCAGCGAATATGACCTTAGAACAATCTTTGATGAAACTTTAACTTCCAGCAATCCACTTTTATCAGTAACACTTGTTGATAATCACGACACCCAACCTTTGCAAGAATTAGAAGCTCCCGTTGAAGAATGGTTTAAACCTTTAGCTTATGCTTTAATTTTATTAAGACAAGATGGTTTTCCGTGTGTGTTTTATCCTGATTTATTTGGCGCAGATTACACCGATAAAGATAAAGACGGAAATGATCAAGAAATATTTCTAAACAAAGTCGAAAAAATCGAAGAATTATTGAAAGCGAGAAAATTGTTTGCTTACGGAAATCAGCGCGATTATTTCGAAGATGCTAATTGTCTTGGCTGGATTCGTGAAGGTGATGACGAACATGAAGGTTGCGCGGTCGTGCTCAGCAATAAAGATGCTTATACCAAACCGATGGAAATGGGATCGCAATTTTCGGGGCAAACCTTTTACGATTACCTCGGTTATTTTCAGGAAGAAGTTACCATCGATGAAAATGGGTGGGGAAATTTCCCAGTTCCGGCAGGAAATGTTTCTGTCTGGGTTCCTCGAGATTAAGTTTATAAAACTTCTCCATATCATTTAGCACTTTCTTAACATAAAACCGTTCTCTAACTACTTATCTTTGTTAATCTAAAATAAAATAAATGAACGATAATTCAAATATAAAAGCCTTCGGAACGAATGCAAAAGAAGAAGATTTAAAACCAATGACCATCGATCGACGAGAAGTAAAACCGACCGATATTGAGATTGAAATCTTGTTTTGCGGGGTTTGCCACAGTGATTTACATACAGCCAAAAATGATTGGGGCGGCACAAAATATCCGGCAGTTCCTGGGCACGAAATTGTAGGTCGAATTACGAAAATTGGGGGAGAAGTCACAGACTTTAAAGTTGGTGATTTGGCTGGCGTAGGTTGTCTGGTAGATTCTTGTCAAGAATGCGACAATTGCAAACAGGATTTAGAGCAATATTGTTTGAATGGATCAATCGGAACTTATAATGGAAAAGACAAACATCTGAATCAGCAGACTTTCGGAGGCTACTCTGAGAAGGTTGTTGTTGACCAAAATTTTGTTTTAAGAATTCCAGAAAATTTAGATCTGAAAGCCGTTGCTCCATTACTGTGTGCAGGAATTACAACTTGGTCACCGCTAAAACATTGGAATGTAAAAGAAGGAAGTAAAGTTGCAGTTGTCGGCTTAGGCGGTTTAGGTCACATGGCAATTAAATTGGCAAAAGGATTGGGCGCAGAAGTTACTTTAATCTCCAGAAGTCCAGACAAAATTCAGGACGGATTAGATTTAGGTGCAGACGCTGTCGTGATTTCCACTTATGAAAATGAAATGAAAGCGGCGGCCGGAAAGTTTGATATAATCATCGATACCGTTCCTTACGATCACGATATTAATCCGTATATCTCAACTTTAAATATCAACGGGACATTAGTTTTAGTCGGATATTTAGGTAAAATGGAAGAATCGCTTTTAACAGTTCCGATGGTTTTAGGAAGAAAGTCGGTTGCAGGTTCATTGATTGGTGGAATTAAAGAAACGCAGGAAATGCTTGACTTCTGCGGAGAACATAATATATTACCAGAAATCGAAATGATCAATATGCAAGACATCAATACTGCTTACGAACGCATGCTAAAAAGTGATGTTCGCTATCGTTTTGTTATCGATATGCAGTCGTTAAAAAATTAGAAACTTTTCTAAATTGAAAATCCGGTTGAGCGCTCAACCGGATTTTTTTATTTAATTAAAATTTTGTTTGCCGTTTTTTTATTTCCGTCAATAGCTTCCGTTGTTTTGAAGTCTAAAATTTTGGTGATCATCGGGAAAACATTTACATTCTGAAATTCTCCAATTTTTTTATCTTTTTTAAAGGCGGGACCGAAAGCGATAAAAGCGGATTTCATTTCAGGAACTTCGTACGGACTATAACCATGTTTCCCAATCGATGTCTTTTTTCCTTTTTCTAAAAATATTTTTGGTGCTTTGGGCAGTAGGATGATTTGACCAATCCTTTCAAAACGATCGTCTCTTTGTGCAAAATTAAGTTTGCGTGGAAATCTTTTCGTCAGGTAAACATCATAATCAGAAGTTCTATTTTTCTTTAATTCTTTGTAAACTGATTTGATTTCAGTCGGATCTTTTACCACCACTTTCATTAAGGTTTGGGAATTGTAAAAGTCGAACCGGTTTTTATTAAATAATAGTTCAGGAATTGCAATCGGATCTTCTACATCTACTTTTACCATTCCATGATCTGCCACGAAAATATAGTTTACATTTTTCAGTCCTAAATCGTTGACTTTTTCGACTAAGCTTCCGATCGCATGGTCAACTAAATGCACTGCGCTTTCAGTTTCTTTACTGTCGGGACCAAATCGATGTCCACTTCCGTCGACTTCAGGGAAATACAAAGTAATAAAATGCGGACGACGATCTTCCGGTAGTTTTAACCAATCGATGACTTTATCTACTTTTTCATCGGGTGAGAACTTTTCGTGGTAATGATAATAATAAGTTGGTCGCGAGCCACCAGCATTACTTGCAGATCCAACCCACATCATTGTCGCGGAAAGCAATCCTTGTTTTTCTGCTAAACTCCAAAGTGGGGTTCCGCCATACCAGGAACCATCTTCTGCGGCCGTATTATCCGCCATGGAATAAAATTTCTCTTTTTTATAATCGTAGAAATGATTATCGATCAAACCATGATGAGCCGGATATAAACCGGTTACTAAACTCCAGTGATTCGGGAAGGTGATCGTAGGAAAACTGGGAATCATTGCTTTCGCCACCACTCCATTTTCTGCAAATTTTAAAAGATTCTGAGCCTGGTATTTTTCAGCATAATCATTTCGGAAGCCATCAGCAGAAATTAAAATCACATAGGGTTTTGCCAACGACTCAACGGAATTTTTCCGGCTGAAATCAACAACTTGTGCGGTATCAGTTTGTCCGAAGACATTGATAGTCATTAAAACAAATAGAAACCAAATCAGTTTTTTCATAAGTAAAAAATTAAAAAACAAAGATAAGATTTATAAATAGTAGTCGACGATTCCTTTCTTCTTTTAGTTTTAGAAACAAAACTCAACACTCCTAAAAAATTGATCACAAAAAAACCTGAATACAAATAGATTCAGGTTTCTTTCTAGTTACAATATGCTTAATTAAAGCATCGTAATATCTTTGATAATATTTTTTGCTTGCTCTTCCAGTTCATCTAAACCTTCATTATTAAAGATAATAAAATCCGCAAATTTCAATTTATCTTTTTCCGGCATTTGTTTTAACATGATTGTTTCTACTTCTCGATACGTTCTATCGTCGCGATCCATTACTCGTTTTAATCGGCAGTTATCGTCGGCAGTTACTAAAATAGATTTGTAGCATGTCTCATGTAATTTTAATTCAAACAAAAGGGCCGTTTCTTTAAATACAAAAGGAGTTGTTTGCTGCGTAATCCAATTTTGGAAATCAAGTTTCACGGCAGGATGAATTAATGAATTCAGTCTCAGCAATAAGTTCTGATCTTCAAAAACAAGTTCAGAAACATATTTTCGGTCATATAACCCATTTTCATCGTAGGCATTCTGACCAAGTAGTTCTTTGATTTGTTGCTGAAGTTGTGGATTATCATTAACAATAGTTTTCGCACGTGAATCAGAATAATAAACAGGAAATCCTGCTTCTTCAATGAGTTTCGATACGGTCGTTTTCCCGGAGCCGATGCCGCCGGTAATTCCAATAATTTTTGTGCTTACCCTGGGCTCGGGTTCGTCGTTTACCATAATATAATTTTACTTTTTCTTTATTTTAATATCCGAAAACTTCATTCATACTGAAGGATTCATCTAATCGTATTCCTTTTTCTGTCATTTTTAAACTGGCCAATTCATTGTGCGCATCGTGTTCAAAAAACAACAGATATTCATTATCAACACATTGCTTTAAAAACTTGGCTTTTTCTTCCATCGTTAAAAGCGGACGCGTGTCGTAACCCATTACATAAACCTGTGGAATATGTCCAACGGTCGGAATTAGATCTGCAGCAAATACAATGGTTTTTTCCTGATACTGAATTACCGGAAGCATTTGCTTTTCGGTATGTCCGTCTACAAAGATCACATCCATTTTCAAATCCGGTGCGAAACCGTAATTTCCATTGGCAGGTGTCGGCAAGAAATTTAATTGTCCACTTTCCTGAATCGGCATTATATTCTCCTTCAAAAAACTTGCCTTCTCTCTCGGGTTAGGATTTGTCGCCCACTCCCAATGATTTTCATTCGTCCAGAAATACGCATTTTTAAAAGCAGACTGGTAACCAGTTCGGTCATCATTCCACTCAATTGCGCCACCACAATGGTCAAAATGAAGATGCGTCAAAAAAACATCGGTAATATCTTCTTTTACAAAACCATATTTTTTCAGGTTTTTATCTAAAGTATCATCGCCCCAAAGCGAGTAATGCCCAAAGAATTTGTCGTCCTGTTTAGTACCCAAACCTGTATCGATGAGAATTAATTTTTTACCGTCTTCCACCAAAAGCGAACGGGTTCCTAAGTCAATTAAATTTTTTTCATCTGCAGGATTGGTGCGTTCCCAAAGAGATTTCGGCACCACACCAAACATGGCACCACCATCTAATTTAAATTTCCCGCACTGTATAGGATATAGTTTCATATTTCTTTTTTTCTAAATATCATTTTAAACGCAAAGTCCGCAAAAATTTTTACTTCCTTCGAAATTTTTTAACGAACGCAAAGGCGTTTCACTCAGCAAAGTTGCTATCTTTTACAAATTATTTACTATTCTTTTTACACCATCTTTAAATAGTAACGAGTGAAAATTTAATAGCATTCCTAATTTAAATCCTGTGATTCTTAAATAATTTAAAAGTTGATAGGTATGATAATTATTAATTTCCGGTACTGCCTTTATTTCTATGATTACTTTATCTTCAATTAACAAATCAACTCTAAACGCCTTTTCAATGACCAATCCTTCATATTCAATAGCGATATCTTTTTGTTTTTCAACTTTTAAACCACTTCTCTTTAATTCATAAACTAAACATTCTTCATAAACCGCTTCATAAAGACCAATTCCAATTTTACGATGAATTTTTAAACCCGACTCAAATACAATTTTTGAAATTTCATTTTCATTCATATTTCAATCATTTACCTTTAAGATATTTACTCAAGCCTTTTGCTAAGTGGAACGCCTTTGCGAACTCATTTTAAAAGAAATATTAAAATTTCTTTGCGCCTTTTGCGTTGAAAATGCCAATCTATCTTGTGTCGAAATTAAAACAATTCATCCCTTCTTTTCGGTATTGCAATCTGCAAATGTTTATACGCTTTCTCCGTAACTTCTCTTCCTCTCGGAGTTCGAATAATAAAACCTTCTTGAATCAAAAACGGTTCATAAACCTCTTCTAAGGTTTCGGGGTTTTCCCCAATTGAAGTTGCCAACGCAGAAATTCCCACTGGTTTCCCACGGAAATTTTCAATCATCACACGCATAATCCTATTGTCCATATCATCGAGTCCGAATTCATCGACATTTAACGAGTTTAATGCAAATTTCGTAATATTAATTTCAATCTCGCCATTTCCTTTGATCTCAGCAAAATCCCGGACTCTTCTTAACAATGCATTTGCAATTCTGGGTGTTCCCCGACTTCTGCGAGCAATTTCTAAAGCCGCATCTTCATAGATCTTAACATCTAAAACACGCGCACTTCGTTCAATAATCATTGACAAAAGTTCGATCGTATAATATTCTAATCTTGATTGAATTCCAAATCTTGCCAACATCGGTTTCGTCAACATTCCACTTCTGGTGGTTGCTCCAACCAAAGTAAAAGGATTTAAACTGATCTGAACGCTTCTTGCATTGGGACCACTTTCCAGCATGATGTCGATTTTATAATCTTCCATAGCGGAATACAAATACTCTTCTACAATCGGTGAAAGTCGGTGAATTTCATCAATAAAAAGAACATCATTTTCTTCTAAATTTGTGAGTAATCCAGCCAAACTGCCAGGTTTATCCAAAACAGGACCTGAAGTTATTTTGCAGCCAACTCCCAATTCATTGGCAATAATATGTGCTAGAGTTGTTTTCCCCAATCCTGGTGGACCATGTAAAAGAACGTGATCCAAGGCGCCTCCACGATTTTTCGCTGCCGCTACAAACACTTCCAAATTGTCCAAGGTTTTTCGCTGTCCGGCAAAATCTTGAAAACTCTGGGGACGAATTTTTTCTTCTAGGATTAAATCATCATCAGAAAAATTTTCTTTATCGGGGTGGAGGAAATCTGGCATTTTTACTTTTGAAATCATCCAAAGATAATATATTTAGCGCAAAATCTCTAAAAATTACGGCATATTAATTTAATTATATAAAATGAAATATCTTTAACCCCTATGAAAATCAGCCTATTTTTCTTCTCCTTCTTGCCCTTATTATTCTTCAGTCAAATGAAAACTGATCGCCCCGGCAAAGGCAAGAGCAGCGAAATTTTGGATGCTAAGACGATTCAGTTAGAAAGTGGCGCAAAATATAACCGCAAAGATCTAGGTTTCAGTTCAGAGCATCTTTTACGATTCGGACTTACAGAGAAATGGGAAGTTCGTTTGGAAACGGATCAAAATTTTACAGATTCAGCAGAGAGTACTTATAAATTTTCCTCGAAGTTCAATTTGATCGAAGGTGAAAACCACTTCCCTTCACTAACTTTGATCGGCACTTCAGATTTCGAATTTGACGACTACTCATTTACCCTTGCTTCTGATCTTGATCTCACGGAAAATCTCGGCGCTGCCGCAAATGTTGGATATAAAAAAGAAGATCTGGATTTCCTGTTTGTTTCATTTGGATTGGAATATACTTTAAATCAAATTTGGGGTCTTTCCGCAGAATACTCCGGCAATTTCAATTCGACCATTTCGACTACTCACAATGCAGAAATTGGATTAACCTATCTCGCCTCTTCGCGTCTGAAACTTGACATTTCTGCCGGAAGTAATGTGCAAAACATCAAGGATGATTACTTTATTGGGGCAGGTCTATCTTATCAATTTAATTAAACTGAGGATCATAACAAGTTTGTTCTGCAAACAATTACTTGAAATTTTCCGCCACTTATTTAGAAACGATAAAACGTAAAGTTGTATTTTTGCAGGCTTATGTTTTCAACACCTCAAAAGCAACGAATTGCGCTATCGGCCTACTTTTTATTATCTGGAATTTGTTTTTCTACTTGGGCTTCCAGAATTCCCACTATCAAAGAAAATTTTAATCTTACAGAAGGGGATTTAGGAAATTTATTAATGATTCTGCCAGCAAGTGCGATTATTGGAATTCCTTTATCCGGATGGCTTGTTGCCAAATACGATAGCAGAGTTCCACTGCAAATCGCAAGTGTCATCTTTTTATTGTCTTTATTTTCGATAGGTTGGGACTATTCTTTATTCGGATTGGTCATTTCTCTTTTTCTGTTCGCAATATCTCTCAGGATTATTAATGTTGCAATTAATACGCAATCGCTGTCGATACAGGAAAAATTTAAAAAGCGAATCATGGGGAAATTTCATGGAGTTTGGAGTATTGGAGGGATTTTAGGCGTCCTTATTTCCACAGTCATGATTAAATATGATATATCGATTTTCTGGCACTTTTTGACGATCTTTCTAATTGGACTTTTAATAATTACCTGCATGTTTCCGTTTCTCATTAGAAACGACAAAGCCAAAACAAGCAATCCTTTCAAATTTCAAAAACCGAGCAGATACATTTCCCTGTTAGGATTTATGGTATTTTTCGCCGCAATCTGTGAGGGTGGAATGTACGACTGGAATGGCGTTTACCTGAAAGAAATTGTAAACCAGGAGGTATTTACTTACGGTTATTTGCTTTTCATGGTTTGTATGACGATTTCCAGATTGTCGATTGATCGAATGATGGAGCGATTTGGTATGCACAATCTCTACATTGCAAGTTCTGTTCTTGTCGTATCTGGAATACTTATCGCAACTATTTTTCCCTATTTAACTCCTGTTTTGATTGGATTTTGCATGGTGGGCTTTGGTGTTTCTGGTCTTTATCCCATGACTTTTATACTTGCTGGTAAAGCCAAAAAATATTCTATTCCGATTGTAATCTCCATTATCAGCACCTATTCTACGGTTGGAATGTTTTTAGGGCCGCCTATTATTGGTTATCTTGCAAGTGCTTTCGGATTGCAAAAAGCATTTATCGTATTTATTTTCGCCGGATTGATGTTTATTCCACTCTCCAAAATGATTTTCGATCATTTAAAGAAAACCGCTTAATAGTAGATCATTACATTTATTCAAACGTCTTTTATTCTATTTGAAATTTTTTAAAAATCATCTCCATGAAATTAATAGGTCCTTATAAACAAATCATTACCCTCGCCGGTCTTCCTTTGCGCGGTAAACTTTCTGATGAGCAACTGGAAATAATTGAAGATGGCGGACTTTTAATTAAAGATGGTAAAGTTGAGGCAGTTGGTTCTTTTCAAGAATTAAAAGATCAATTTCCAGAGATTCAAATTGAAATGATTGAAGACGAACAAATTTGTCTGCCGGCTTTCGTTGATTCACACACGCACATCTGTTTCGGGGGAAATCGCGCCAATGATTTTGCCATGAGAAATGCGGGAAAAACTTACTTAGAAATCGCAGAAACCGGTGGAGGCATCTGGAGTTCCGTTCAGCACACCAGAGCAGCGGCCGAAGAGGACTTATTAAAGACTATTTTAGAAAGAATCAATTTCTTAATTTCATTGGGAATTACAACGATTGAAATAAAATCCGGTTATGGTTTAGATATCGAAAACGAATTAAAAATGTTGCGCGTAATTAAAAAAGCCCAATCATTTACAAAAGCCACCTTAGTTCTGACTTGTTTAGCGGCACATTTAAAACCAAGAGATTTTGAAGGAAGTTCAACAGAATATTTACAATTTATTATTGACGAAATCTTACCAAAAGTAAAAGAAGAAAACCTGGCAAAACGGGTTGATATTTTCATCGAAAAGTCTGCCTTTCTACCAGAAGAAAGTAAAGAATATTTATTAAAGGCGAAAGAATTAGGTTTTGAAATTACCGTTCACGCAGATCAATTCACTTCCGGAAGTTCCAGAATCGCGGTAGAAGTTGGCGCAAAATCGGCCGATCATTTAGAAGCAACAATCGATGAAGACATTGAATTTCTAGCAAATTCTGAAACAGTGGCAACGGCACTTCCGGGAGCGAGTTTAGGCTTGGGAGAAAAATTTACTCCAGCCCGGAAACTTTTAGACGCAGGTGGAATTCTCGCCATCGCCTCCGATTGGAATCCAGGTTCTGCTCCAATGGGAAATGTCATTACTCAAGCAAGTATTTTGGCAACATTCGAAAAACTTTCAACGGCAGAAGTATTGGCGGCAATAACGTTTCGCTCGGCACATGCTTTATGTTTATCGGACCGTGGAACTTTAGAAAAAGGAAAAAAAGCAGATTTCGTCACCTTTAAAACAGATAATTTTCAAAACGTTCTTTATCAACAAGGAAGTTTGAAGGCAGAATCTGTTTATATTGACGGTGAGAAAGTTTAAAAAAATCTTTATCTTTAAACCTTAAAATTTAGATCAATGAGCAATTTAGATATGTGGGAAGTTTTTATTCAAACAAAACCAGGACTTTCCCATAAACACGCTGGAATAGTACAAGCGGCCACAGCAGAAATGGCTTTGCAAAGCGCACGTGATGTTTACACCAGAAGAATGGAAGGAACTTCAATTTGGGTGGTACCAAGTAAATATTTGGTGACTTCTGAAGGAATTGACAAAGAAGCCTTTTTCGATCCGGCCGATGACAAATTATACCGCCACCCGACTTTTTACGAAATTCCAAACGATGTGAAAAACATGTAATAATTGTAAAATGTCGGTTGTACAATGTACGATTGATCTTATCCTTATTACATTGTATTTTATACATTTTACAAAATAAAATAAATGAATCCACTTTTTAATTATACCTTAAAATTAGCCGACGATACTTTGATTCTAGGTCAAAGGTTAGGCGAATTGTGCGGTCAAGGTCCGTATCTGGAAGAGGATATTGCCTTAACAAATATCGCTTTAGATTATCTCGGACAATCCAATAATTTTTATAAATATGCGGCTCAAATTCAGGATGAAGGAAAAACTGAAGATGATTTGGCATTTCTCCGTTTGGAAAAAGAATATCTGAATTGCCAATTATCGGAATTACCAAATGGCGATTATGCGCAGACCATTTTGCGCGTTTATTTCTTCTCTGTTTATCAAAAAATCCTTTATCAGGAATTAATGAAAAGCAGCGATGAACAGCTTTCGGCGATTGCAGAGAAATCTTTAAAGGAAGTAAAATACCATTATACGCACACCGCAACTTGGATTAAAATGTTTGCAGGTGGAACGGAAGAAAGTAAAACTCGCGTCCAAAATGCGGTAGAAAATCTTTGGGAATACACGGGCGGCATGTTTGCAGAAACTCCGGGCGAAGACGATTTAGCAAAGTTGGATATCGTTCCCAACGGAAAACAAATTCATGATCAATGGAAAGCAAACATTATGGAAGATTTTCAGAATTTCGGAATAGAAATTCCAGAAAATGATTTTATGCAGAAAGGTTCTCGTATTGGATATCACACGGAGCATTTCGGATTTATCTTGTGTGAACTGCAATTTATGCAACGAACGTATCCAAACTGTGCGTGGTAGAAAATTGATGTACCAATTGATCGATGTATCAGTTTAACAATTATTAATGCTGTTTCATAAGGTGAACTTTTACGAAGCATAATTTTCGCTTTAATAATCAAAACTTTTATGCCTATTGTGGTTTAAAAAAAAAATAAATTTCGTGGTTAATACTCAATTAGACTTATTCGAAATACTTTCACAAATTCCTGATCCCGAAATACCGGTGATCAATATTGTGGAACTTGGCATTGTTCGAGAAGCAAAAATGGTTTCTGAAAACGAAGTAGAAATTGTCATTACTCCAACGTATTCAGCTTGTCCCGCTATGTTTAATATCGAAGAGGATATTATTAAACTCTTCAAAGAAAGGGGAATAACAGCTAAAGTAATTACGAAAATAGCGCCTGTGTGGACAACAGATTGGATCACAGACGAAGCCAGAGAAAAATTGAGAGTGTACGGAATTACGCCTCCAGAAAAAGGGTCAGATCAGGATCATATCGGCGTTCCTAAAGAATGTCCGAGATGCAGATCCAGAAATACCAAGCAGATCAGCCGGTTCGGATCGACGCTTTGCAAAGCAAGTTACCAGTGCAATGATTGCTTGGAGCCTTTCGATTATTTCAAATGTCATTAAATAGTAGGGTTTACATCGTTTTAATATTTTCTCACTGAGAAATTAATAGTAATTTAGGCTTTCATAAATATTAATTAGAACATGTATACGCAACTTGAAATAGAAAGTCACCTCGATGGTAAATTGCTAATCGCTTATCTGAATGACGAAAAAACTTATAACAGTTTAAATAAAGTAGTCCTCTCGGAACTAAGAACATTTGTTCGTGATGGAAGTCGTGATGAAACAGTTCGGTGTTTGGCTATTTCAGGACGTGGAAAAGCCTTCTGTTCTGGACAAAACTTGAAAGACGCTATGTCTTTTAGCGATCCCGACGAAGACCGAATTATTCAGCGGATCGTTATCGATTATTATAATCCATTAGTCAAGGAAATCGCAAACGCCAAAAAACCAGTGATATCTTTGGTGAATGGCCCTGCCGTTGGTGCTGGAGCAATGTTGGCTTTGATCTGCGATATTGCTTTAGCGACAGAATCTTCCTATTTCTCTCAAGCATTTGTCAATATCGGATTGATTCCTGACACGGGCGGAACGTATTGGTTACCAAAATTATTAGGCCGTCAACAAGCAAATTACTTAGCATTTACCGGAAAAAAAGTATCCGCAAATGAAGCGAAAAACTTAGGTCTGATTGCGGATGTTTTTAGCGATGAAACATTCACTGAAAAAACGATGGAAGTTTTGACTCAAATTTCCAACTTGCCGACAAAAGCGATCGCACTTACGAAAAAAGCGTTTAATGAATCTTATGATAACAGTTTAAATAAACAACTCGATATCGAAGGGATTCTTCAGCAAGAAGCCGCAGAATCAGAAGATTTCATGGAAGGAGTTTCTGCCTTTTTAGAAAAAAGAACACCGGAATATAAAGGCAAGTAGATATGCTGATGGGCTAATGTGTTGATTTGCTAATAATATATATAATTTTAAAATTGAATGAAGAAACTAATTGCGATATTATTCTTTTTAGTAGCAAATTTCGCTTTTGCGCAAACAAAACAGTTCATTTACGATTACATATCGATACCTGATTCTACGCAAAAAGCAGTTAATTTCTCCGCGATAATGGTTTTAAATATTGATGAAGAAAAATCTCAATATTTCAATTATGAAAAATTTGTTTCAGATTCTACAATAAATGCAGAAATTGAAGATGGGTCATATTTTCTAAAACCACCTGCTCCACCGAAAAAAAGAAGTAAAATAATTTCAAGAAGTCGGGTAATTAAAAAAAATAATTCAAATACCATTGAATTTATTTCACAGATTTCTGAAACCGACTACTTGGTTCACCAAACTATTGATCTAAAATGGAAACTTTACCCAGAATACATCTCGGTTTTAGATTATAAGGCGCAAAAAGCGACCACAGAATTTGGTGGTAGAAAATGGATTGCGTGGTTTACCAAAGATATTCCATTTCAAGATGGACCTTACAAATTTAAAGGTTTGCCTGGTTTAATAGTAAAATTAGAGGACGAGTCTAAAAGTCATCAATTCGAATTAAAAGGGATTAAAAACTTAGACGAAAGTTTTGTGTACCCAGATAATTCTGATAACGTTAAAATCAAAATACCACAGATGAAATTTGAAAAAGCATTTAAAGAAAATCGAAAATATCCAGCAATCGCTCTAAAGAAAAGATTTCCTAATGCTGAACATGCAGAAATGATTAAAAATATCGAAAAAAACATGCTGGAAGAACTTAAAAAGGACAATAACATCATCGAAATTGATCTAATTAAATAATGAATAAAATAGGGATAATCGGTTCTGGAACCATGGGAATTGGGATTGCACAAGTTGCAGCAATGAATAATTGTCAGGTATTTTTGTATGATGCGAATTCTGCTCAGACAGAAAAATCTTTGGAGGGACTACAGAAAGTTTTGGCAAGACTAGTAGAAAAAGGTAAAATCGAATACGAGGAAAGCGAAAACATTTATAATAGAATTAAATTTTGCACAGAACTCACTGAGTTTAAAGACTGTGATTTGGTCATTGAAGCCATTATCGAAAATAAAGAAATCAAAACCAAAGTTTTTCAACAATTAGAAGAAATTGTTTCTAATGAATGCATTATTTCGAGCAATACTTCTTCTATTTCGATTACTTCTCTTTCTTCAGAATTAAAAAATCCGAAACGTTTTATTGGAATTCATTTTTTCAATCCTGCTCCTTTAATGCCTTTAGTAGAAGTAATTCCTGGATTATTAACGGAGAAAACATTAGCACACGAAATCACTGCTTTAATGGAAAGTTGGGGTAAAATCCCAGTAATTGCGAAAGACGTTCCCGGCTTTATTGTAAACCGAATCGCTCGTCCGTTTTATGGAGAAGCATTAAGAATCGCCGAAGAAAATATTGCCACGCCTGAACAGATTGATGATGCGATGAGAACCTTGGGGAATTTCAAAATGGGTCCGTTTGAATTGATGGATCTCATTGGAATTGATGTAAATTTCGCAGTAACGAAAACCGTTTACGCCGATTATTTTTACGATCCGAAATACAAACCGAGTTTGCTTCAGCAAAGAATGAGCGAAGCCAAGTTACACGGACGAAAAACTGGAAAAGGATTTTACGAATATGGCGAAAATGCACTAAAACCAGCGCCTGAAAAAGACGAAGAATTGTACCAAGAAATTTACATGCGGATTTTGTCCATGTTAATTAATG